>NZ_JAICZW010000135.1 GCF_029057325.1 Bacteroides sp.
GGGAGTGGAGTTTGTCCGAAGAACGTCCGAAGCCGAATAGGCCCTGGTAGGGGTGGGATAGGATGCAGATAGGAAGAACCGCGGTGGGGAGGGAAAAGGACGTTTTTTCGGCGGAACACGCCGGCTGCGAAAAGAAGAAGGAAAAATAGTTTACATTCGAAGAGGGGTGGGGTGTACGGTTCGTGCCACTCTTATGCCTGTTGGCAATTGGGCATTCCGATTGCGGAATCAAACGTGTTCTTTTTTAAAAAGTTTCGCAAGCATTTTGTCTTTGCTCATTTGTTTTTCGTATCTTTGCAACAAATGTTGGTTGACCGGTTATTCTGATTTCCTTTTATAGTTGTCAACATAGAAAAACAATCGCGTGAAAATCTATATCAAATAATGAACTAAACATGAAGAAAGTACTACTCTTGCAATGCCTTTTCTGCCTGTTGTGTATCGTGAAGGCAACCGCTGATCCGGTTGTCAAAATCCAGACAAATGCCGTTGAACTGATTTATAAAGTTGCCGATGACGGCCGTTTGTATCAATGCTATCTGGGCAAGCGGCTGCACCACGATTCGGACATCGCCTATCTGCCGCAGGGTGGGGAGGCATACATCACGCACGGAATGGAGGACTATTTTGAGCCTGCCCTTCATATCGTGCACAACGATAAGAACCCCTCTACGCTGCTGAGATACGTCAATCATACGGAGAACGCTCCTGAGGCGGGTGTCAAAGAAACGGTCATCACGCTGCGCGACGACCAATATCCGGTCACGGTGAAGCTGCATTATGTGGCGTACGAGCAAGAAAACATCATCAAGACATTCACCGAAATCAGCCATCAGGAGAAGAAACCCGTGTCGTTGGAGAAGTATGCTTCCTCTATGCTGCACCTGAACCGTTCCCGATACTTCCTTACGGAGTTCTCAGGCGACTGGGCAAGCGAAGTGCGTGCCACGGAGCGCGAGCTTGATTTCGGCAAGAAGGTGGTCGATACGAAACTGGGAACACGCGGCAATATGTTCTGCTCTCCGTTCTTCCAGCTTGCCATGGACGGGAAGTCCCGGGAGAATGAGGGCGAGGTCTTGGTAGGCACACTGGGATGGACGGGCAATTTCCGTTTCGTTTTCGAGGTGGACAATGCCGGGTGCCTGCGCGTCATCTCGGGCATCAATCCTTATGCTTCGCAATACAGCTTGAAGCCGTACGACATCTTCCGCACGCCCGATTTCTACTTCACTTACAGCTTCGACGGTAAGGGTGAGGCGAGCCGCAACTTCCACAACTGGGCACGTAAGTATCAGGTGAAGGACGGCGACCGGTCGCGCATGACATTGCTCAACAATTGGGAAGCCACTTACTTCGACTTTGATGAAGAGAAGCTGATAGGGCTGATGGATGATGCCGTGACTCTGGGCGTGGACATGTTTCTGCTGGATGATGGTTGGTTTGGCAACAAGCATCCCCGCAGCAGCGACCATCAGGGACTTGGCGACTGGACCGAGACCCAAGACAAGTTGCCCAACGGTATCGGCCGCCTGACACATGCAGCCAAGGAGAAAGGCATCAAGTTCGGTCTCTGGATTGAACCGGAGATGGTGAATCCCAAGAGCGAGCTGTATGAGCGGCACAAAGATTGGGTGATACATTTGCCCAACCGCAAGGAGTATTACTTCCGCAACCAGATGGTGCTTGACCTGAGCAATCCGAAGGTACAGGACTACGTGTTCGGCATTGTGGACGGACTGATGACGAAGTATCCCGACATCGCTTTCTTCAAATGGGACTGCAACAGCCCTATCACCAACATCTATTCCGCATACCTGAAGGAGAATCAGACGCATCTCTATATCGACTATGTGCGCGGACTCTACAAGGTGTTGGAGCGTGTGAAGGCTAAATATCCTAAGCTGCCGATGATGCTTTGTGCCGGTGGCGGCGGCCGTTCGGACTACGAGGCACTGAAATACTTTACAGAGTTCTGGTGCAGCGACAATACCGATCCGGTGGAGCGGCTTTACATCCAATGGGGATTCTCGCAGGTGTTCCCGTCCAAAGTGATGTGCGCCCATGTCACGACCTGGAACAGCAGCAGTAGTGTGAAGTTCCGCACCGATGTCGCCATGATGTGTAAGTTGGGATTCGACATCAAACTGACGGATATGAACCGTGACGAGGTGGCCTATTGCCGCGAGGCTGTGAAGAATTACAATAGCCTGAAAGGCGTTGTGCTGGATGGTGACCAGTATCGCCTGGTTTCTCCGTACGATGGCAACCACACCTCTACGATGTATGTGGCTAAGGACAAGGCGCGTGCGGTGCTGTTTGCCTTCGACCTCTTCCCCCGCTATGCCGAGAAGATGCAGCCGGTACGCTTGCAGGGACTGGAGGCGGACCGCATGTATCGTGTCAAGGAAACCAATCTGATGCCCGGCACCCGTTCTTCCCTCAGAGGAAACGAACAGCTCTTTTCCGGTGAGTATCTGATGAACGTCGGGTTGCAGGTGTTCACAGGAAGAAAGATGAACAGTCGTGTGATTGAGGTTGTGGCGGAATAACGGGAATGACTTTTTTTTGATAGTCTTAGAAATAGAATGTATCTTTGCAACATTCAAGATGTTTCACTTAATAATTATTTAGGAATACCATGAAGAAATTATTCTCATTTTCTCTATTCGTATTTTTTCTCTCCCTCTGTCTGAATGTGACGGCCGGAGAACCTCCATTCAAAGTAGCTTGGAGCACTACCGACTATCTGGTGGACAGAACCGCATGCCCGTCTCCCTTCGGAACAGGCAAGTCGCAACAATTTACGGCATGGCGTGGCGAACGCCTGCATGGCAAGATTCTGGTCTGGTCTTCCGAAAAGGACGGTGAGATCAGCTTCTCCGTGGAAGAGCCGCAGCAGAACCATTGGGTGGACGACTCCACCACCGGCTTCCTGCGTTACGTGATGACTGATGAACTGAACAAGGACGGGAAAGGCGGTTGCGGATACCGTCCGGACAAGACGCAATATGACTCGTCGCTGGTTGCCGACCGCATAGAGCCGATACGTGCGATGCGCTATGAGGCCAAGACCGTGCAGCCGGTGTGGATTACGTTCGACGTGCCCCATGATGCCGCTCCCGGTCTCTATCGGGGAACCGTTTCGGTGAAGCATGATGGCCAAGTGTGCGCCGTGCTGCCTTACTCCATTCGTGTCATCAACCGCACCATGCCTGCGGCATCGAAGCGGAAGTTCCATCTGGACCTCTGGCAGAATCCGTTCGCTGTGGCACGTATGGCAGGTGTCCCCTTGTGGAGTAAGGAACATTTTGACGCGATGCGTCCGCTGATGGAACGGCTGGCAAAGGCCGGACAACGGGGCATCACCGCCTCCATCACCCATAAGCCGTGGAACGGACAGACGTATGACTACTTCGTAAACATGATTACCGAGATAAAGCGTGCGGACGGCACGTGGATGTACGACTATACGGTGTTCGACCGTTGGGTGGAGTTCATGCGCTCTTGCGGTGTAGGCCCTTACATCTATTGCTATTCCGTCATCCCCTGGGAACTGACTTTCCGCTACTATGACCAGAAGAGCAACGCGATGGTGGATCGCAAGCTGGCTGTGAACAATCCCGAGTTCGACGAATACTGGGTCAGCAAGCTGAAAGCTTTTGCCGCCCACTTGAAGGAAAAAGGCTGGTTCAACCAGACCATCATCGCCATGGACGAGCGTCCCAAGGAGAGCATGGAGGCTGCCTTGCGCGTGATTCGCAAAGCCGATGCCGACTACAAGATTTCCTTGGCGGGTAATTACCACAAAGAGCTGGAGGACGAGCTGTTCGACCTCTGCATCCCTTACGACAGCAAATACCCCGAAGGAGTGGTGGACGCACGCCGGGCGGCAGGGAAGATTACCACTTTCTACACCTGCTGTAGCGAGGCGTTCCCCAATACATTCACTTTCTCACAGCCCATCGAGGCTTCCACCTTCGGATTGATAGCCGCCGAACGCAACCTGGACGGCTACCTGCGTTGGGCATACAACAGCTGGGTAGCTTCGCCCAATGAGGATACCCGTTTCACGGCTTGGGCAGGCGGTGATACCTACATTGTCTATGCGCTGAACCAGTCGTCCGTCCGCTTCGAGAAGCTGATAGAGGGCATACAGATGTTTGAGAAGATACAGGTGCTGAAGTCTGAGCGGGGTAAGGCGCGTGCCATCGGCAAGCTGTTGGAACCGTTCGCTTACGACAAGCTGAAGAAGGGCGACGCTTCGTTGCAGAAGAACGTTCAGAAGATGAACGCTTATTTGAACAGTAAATAACGCCGGTCCGATATCGCATCAGTAACATTACAAGTGGCCCGTCATTGATAAAACTTCTATCAATGGCGGGCTTTCTTTTTGTTGCTGATTGAGTTCCACCAACAGGTATTATGAATGTCATGATAGGCGAATAGTCACTCTCAAAATGCCGGATGGCACGCAGACGATGCGCTTCATCTGCGTGCCATTCGTTTCTGTTTCAGCCTAAAGCAATTGTCTCTCCGGCTTTCATCTCTTTCTCCTCCACCTTGTTCGTAAAAGGATTAAAGATTTTCAGTTTTCCTCCCTTTTCGGAGCGGACTACTATCTTGCTTACTTTGCCCTTTTTGTAGTCGGCACTGACGATGAAAGCCCCCATGGCCCTCATGTTGCGGAACGAGGCATTCTGCCATGATTCGGGAATGGCAGGAAACACGTTGATGATGCCGGTGTGACTCTGCAAAAGCATCTCCTGGATGGCGGAAGCAAATGCAAAATTACCCTCCAGCGTGAAGGGACGGTACGTGAAGCCGGAATACCCTTTCTTCAGCTGGTCGCCGTTCAGGTGGAAGCTGTTAGGCGAGCAGAATGCCTTCGCAAAGATGTGCAACGCACGTGCCGCCGCATCCCCGTCAAAGACTCTGGCGTGCAGGTTGGCAAGCCAGGTATAGGTGTAGCCTACCCATCCGCCTACACCCACCTCTTCAAAATGGTGGATGGAACGCTTGATAAGCCGCTCCGCCTCTTTGCCTTGCGATACATCCAGCAAACCAAGAGGATGAATGGCCAACATGTTGGAAAGGTGGCGATGTGTGTATGGCAACGGATAATGGGGAGCGATGGTCAGTCCGGTAGCGTCTTTGGCAAAATCGGGCCATTCGGAGAGTTGCTGCTGCCAGTACTCCGCTTCCTCAGTCAAGCCTAAACTTTCGGCCATTTCGGCGGCAGCCTTATAAGTAAACCGGATGCAGGCCAGATCATAGTTCGTAGTCTCCTTGAACCAAGCATTTATGCCGTTGTCGTTGATTTCCGGCGAGCTGGATAGCGGCAACTTGCGTTTCCCGTCCTTCCCCTTCACCGAAACATGCTCAAAATAGCGTGCCACCTCTTTCACCCAAGGATAAGCCCTCTCTTCGAGAAACAGCTTGTCTGCCGAATACTTCCATTGCAGGTAAAAGTGATGCGCCAACCAGCCGCCTGCCGTGGGCGAGTGGGAGTATTGGTTCCAGCCACCGAGATTCTTCCCTTCGAGCGTGGCAATGCAGGGCACATTCATGCCTTCCACGCCAAAGAACTGGCGGGTAAACGCCTCGCTGTTCTCTTTTATTTTCCAAAGCCAGTCCGTAAAGACTTCCGATTCCTCCAGGTGATTGGACGCATAGCCGGGCCAATAACTGAGCTGGGTATTGAGGTCGTTGTGGAAGTCGCCCCGCCAAGGCGGTGTTTGTCCGTTGTCGGCAGTCCATACAGCTTGCAGGCAGATGGGAGGCGCGTCCTTGCGGGAAGCGGAACCGAATTTATACATTTCCAGGTACCATTGGCGTTCCAGCACCGGGTCGGGCAGGCTGATTTCGCATTGCTCCCAATAATTCTTCCACCAGTCCGTGTGTTCGCGCAGGGCGGTGGCGAAGTCTTTCACACCGGCTTTCATCGCTTTTCCGGCAGGCGTCGGTTCGCTGTACCAAGTGCCGGTGGTGGTCAGGCAGTAGCTCCCTTCCAGGGTTTGCACGTCCGGCGTGCTCCATCGCAGGGCGACCTCATACGAAACATCTCCGTATGCTTTTTGCCGGTAGCCGATTTCTCCTGCCTTGCGTACAATCTTCCCATTCTTATATCCCAGACGGGAGAGGGAGTTCTGATTCTCTTTTTCCCCTTCGGGCAGTTCAAATTGAGGCGATTGCAGATGGACGGATAACGTGTCTGGCAGGTGGGAGAAGCGGAAATAGCCCCTCTTGTCCACCGCGTTGTTGAAGAAGCGCCCTACAACGCCATTCTTCCAAGTGATGGTACATACGGCGGTATGTACATCCAGATGCACGCTTGCCACCTCTCCCAGCTTGGCGACAGGTATTTCGATAGCCCCGGCAGGAATTTTGGTCGGAGCGATGTCCTTGCCTGTGCGTGCGTCGATGATGTCATATATAGGCTGCATGTCTCCTTTCTCCACCGCATCGCAGACGAATTTATAGCTATAGTCAGGGCCGCTGAACTCTTTCACCGGGCGCAAGTCCCACAAATCGGCACGGTCCAGTGCCAGGCGCAAGTTGCCGTCCTTCTGCCAAATCAGTGTGCCCGAAATGCCGTTGCCCAGCGGAATAGCCTCGTCCCAACGGGTAGGTATCTGTGAGAAGTCCAAACCATGCTTGCGGTTCGGTTGTTGCCCGTTTGCTTGACTCACCGCAAACAGCACAAACAAAAGTATTGCCAGGCGGTGTATTCCGTTCGTTTTCAAAAAAGATTTTTTCATGTTTGATTGATTGAGATTGATGTTAGATTATTTATTCACCACATAAGTCCACACGCTCTATCCACATATCCGCCATGCGGCTGTGTCCGGCCGGCGTTGGATGAATCCCATCCCAAATCCAATACGTGTTTTGGGAGGTAGGCCGATTCTTCAAGAGCTCATCGAACATGGTATGGTAGGGAAGGTATATCGCCTGATAATCATGCGCAATCCGCTCTACGATAGCCGCACAATGGCGCACCATATTGTCTCGTTCTGCAAAGTTCTTGCTGTTTCGCATAGTGCCGGTATTGGCTACAAAAGGTGCTGCCAATACAATCTTCAGCTTCGGATTCGCTTTCAACGAGCTGTCCAGCAAAACACGATAGCGCCTTTCCCAAGCCTCAAAATCAAAAGGTTCTTTCTTTCCGCTTCTCAGATAATGATGTATGTCATTCGTGCCAATCAAGACAGAGAGGACATCCGGATGCATCTCAATCGCATCTTCTTTCCATCTCTTCTCCAAATCCGACAATGTATTTCCACTGATACCCCGGTTAAAGAAACGATACTCTTTCTCCGGATAATTCCCTTGATAATGGCTGGCGCACAAATACATATAACCGCTTCCATAGATGTGGTTCATATCCCACAGGTTGCGTTGGGATGAAGGCTTCGGACCACCTGCAGCTCCCCAGTTGCCATCCGTAATGGAGTCGCCGATGAACAATATCCGAGGTCCGCTTGCATGTTCCAGCACCTTCTGCGCATACCGTTCTCCTAAAATGATTTGACTGCTTGTACAGAAATGAGGGTCCGATTGGTCAATCAAGGGCAACAAGCCTTCCGAAGAGACACAAACGGCATTCGGAATAAAATCACTGATACGCCGAATCATGTCGTTGAAAGTGCGATTCCTTTCAGCTGCCTGCTCATCGGGTGCCCAAGACGCAATCTCTCCCACCACAAAGAAGAGGTCGGGCATATTCAGGTCTTTACGGAAATTGGCTACCAATTCTTTGATGGTTTCTTTATAGATTTCCGGTTGGGCGCAGTCTGTTTCTCCTTGATGCCAAAGAACGGCCTTCAACGTCCCGTGTTTCATGGCCGACCGGATGCGCGACAAAGCTTCTTCGTAGTAGCCGTCTTTTGCTCCCTTCTTCCACGAATGGATAGAAGAGCCGCCACGCGCATTGACTACCAGCCCTATTGGGCGTCCTGTCTTAGCCACCATTGTTTTGGCAAAGCTGTAAGCAGGCCCCACACCTTGCATCTTTATATCCTTCCGGATGGTGGAATAGCGGTTCAGCGGATTTGCCGCCTTCTCAAATTCGTTGCGGGCATTGAACAGATAGACATCTGTAAGGGTGTCAGATACTTCTTCTGTCAAGGTTCCCCGACCGGCCATATTGGATTGGCCGATGCAGAGGTACAAATCATAGTCTTGTGCCCATATTCCTTGGGACAATAGAAGGAATAGGAATGCATTGATAATTCTTTTCATGTGTTTTTTATTTATTAGTTTTTTCTATCTAAGTTATCCTATTGGTAAGCTATCACCATTCCGGCACCTCCTGCCCCAAAAGGTTTTCTACAAAAAAGTCGTGAATCTTGTGCATTTCGAATGCGCCGCCCAGACTGTGCGATTTTCCCGGCAGATAAAGCTGGTCGAAGTTCTTGTTGGCTTTCATCAGTTCACTGACTACCTGCAAGGTGGAGGCCGGGTCCACATTGTCATCCAGTTCGCCGTTAATCAGCAGCAGTTTGCCTTTCAGCCGCCAGGCGTTGTCCACGTTGGACGAGGCGCTGTACGATTCGTCTATCGGATAGCCCATCCATTGCTCGTTCCACCAGATTTTGTCCATCCGGTTGTCGTGGCAACCGCACAACGACACGGCGACTTTATAAAAATCGTTGTGGAAGAGTAAGGCGGCCATTGCGTTCTGTCCTCCGGCAGACCAGCCGTAGATGCCCACACGGTTGATGTCCATGTAGGGATATTGCTTGGCAGCCGCCTTTATCCAGGCTATGCGGTCGGGGAATCCGGCATCCTTCAGGTTCTTCCAGCAGACATCGTGGAAGGCCTTGGAGCGGTTATAGGTTCCCATGCCGTCGATTTTCACCACAATAAATCCCAACTCCACCAATCGCGAACAGAGGTGGTCGGTAGCGCGGAAGTATTTCTCCACGTGAGAGTCGTGAGGACCGGCGTAAATCATCTCGACCACCGGATAGGACTTGGAAGCGTCGAAGTGGGAGGGGCGAAGAATTTTCCCCCAGATATCCGTCTTGCCATCTCTGCCTTTGGCATGGAACACTTCCGGCATCTGCCAACCTGTACTTTCCAGTTCACTGATGTCGCATCTTTCCAGTTCTGTCACCACAGAGCCGTCTGTCGCTTTCCGCAACACGGACAGATAGGGCATGTCTGCCCGCGAATAGGCATCCACCAGATAGCGGCGGTCGGCAGAAGCGGTCACTTGGTGGTTGGCAGGTTCGGGAGTCAGATCCTTGAAACCTGTGCCGTCTATGTTGATGCGGCAATAGTGCAGATGATAAGGGTCTTCGCCGGCATTGAATCCGGAGGCGTTGAAGTAGATGACTCCGTTTGCCTCATCCACAAAGTCCACATTGCGGACCACCCACTCGCCTTTGGTAATCTGACGCTTCACCTGCCCGTCGTTTCCAAACAGGTATAAGTGCCGCCAGCCGTCGCGTTCGGACATCCAGAGCATCTCTTTACCATCCTTGAGGTCGTGACGGTAGCACTGGTAGTAATAGATGAACGTGGAAGAACGTTCATCCACCAGATGGGTGATTTTCCCGTCAAGGGCATTGACCTCGCCGACGATGTATCGCTGATGTCCCCGTTGGTTGAACTCGAAAGTAAAGGCACGGCTGTCAGCCCGCCAGCCGGTAAGGTAAAGTTCGTACTGACGGGTGTACAGGTCTGTATCCAGTGGAATCTGCTTCCGGGCGCTCCAGTCGAAAAGGACGGGCAACGATACAGGCAGCACATCTCCTGGTTTCGCATAATCGCGCCATTGCAACACAGGCTGCACTTGCGTGCCGGGACGAGATTCCAACAAGGGGATGCGTCGCACCTGTGCATCGCGCACCTTCATGGTGGCAAGCTTGCGCGAATCGGGCGACCACATCAGCCGGTCGCTGTAATATTCCCCTTGTGTGCCGTCCATCGTAAGGGCAACCACGCTGTCCGGTTCTGTCCGCTTGCGGACAAACACATTGTTGTCTTGTATATAAGCCTCCCAAAGGCTGTCGGGAGAGGCGACCGTCCGCGGACGTTTATCTTCCGGCTTCCATGCTCTTTCTGTCTGTTGTTTCTGTGTCAGTTCTTCGGCCAACGCTCTGTCTTTTCCTTTCAGGAAGGTGGAAAGCGTTTCCTTGTCCGGGGCTTTCCTCTTTTTTCCGGTCCCGGCATCTACCAGATAATAGGCAGTACCTGTTTTTTCCCGATTCTGATACCAGAAGTAATGTGAGTCACGAAGCCAGACAGGACGCACTCTCGATGAATAGACATGATTTTCCAGTTGCAGGATAGTGTCGGCCCGTTGGTAGTCTGCTTTTGTAAGCTGTGCTCCAGCCGTGTTTGGCAAGGCCAGCATTCCCAGGCACAAAGCCCGGAGTAGAAGTTTTTTGTATTCTCTTTTCATAGCATTTCAAAAAAATCTTTTGCAAGCAAAAATAAGCAAAAAGTAGGGAAGGATAGGGGAAGTATTGTCTATTTTAGGAGTATTTTGCGTCTTGCATTTGAAATTTAGGTGCTGCTTCACTCGCAGTTCGCTTTTAATATCTAATTTTGCAGACATAATCCATAACCGTGCAATCCATGAAGACATTCATTCAAACACTGTATCTCGTTCTCTTTTTCTGCTTATATAGTCCGATGTCACTTCAGGCGCAAGCTGCCGATAATCCGATAGCCTTTATCAAACAGAACTATCGGAACGCCCTTGTCAACAAGAGCCCGGACAAAGCCCCCCTGATAAAAACATTGTCGGCTATTCCTCCCGAGGAAGAGGTTAGCGACCAAAGTGTTATCGAACTGCAACAGCAATATCCCATCTCTCCCGAAGAGGTCGCTCTTCTGGTGCAAACCCTTGACAAAAACGGTTCTTGGACAGATATCAACTACAATGACACCAAACGCTCAGGCTGGGAACCCAAGAAACATGCCGAACGCATCCTGAAACTAACCAAGTATTACTATCAAAAGAAGGAAACATTACCGGCTGCCGAGCTTTCTCAAATCAAGGACGGCATCCACCGGGCAATGGGTTTCTGGTTTGACAACCGACTGGTATGCAAGAACTGGTGGTATAATGAAATAGGCATACCATTGACCTTGGGGTCTGCTTTCTTACTATTCGAGCAAGAGATGAACGAACAAGAACGGCAGGCAGCCATCGAAGTCATGCAGAACGCCAAGTTCGGCAGAACCGGACAGAACAAGGTATGGCTGGCAGGCAATGTCCTGATGAGGGCTTTGCTGCAAAACGATTGGGAGTTGGTGAAGGAGGCACAGGCGGCCATCAGCTCGGAAATTGTATTGGGACGGGAAGAGGGCATCAAGACAGACTGGAGCTTTCACCAGCACGGACCTCAGCAACAATTCGGCAATTATGGGCTGGCATATATCTCCAACATGAGTTTCTATTCGGAAGTGTTCGCCGGTACGCCGCTTGCCTTCTCGCAAGAGCAGCAAAAGATTCTCACTTCGCTGCTGCTCGAAGGCTTCCAGTGGATTGTATGGCGAGGCTATTGGGATGTCAATGCCATGAACAGGCAGTTGTTCAAGAATGCGGACATCGACAAGACTTTCTACCTGTCTTTTGCGGCAAGTTCGTTGCTGAAGGGCAGCGACCCCATAACCGCCGGGAAAATAAGGGAAATGATTCAACGCAACTCCCTGTCGAACACCGCTCCCAACTCCTTTGTCGGGAACAAACACTTCAGCGAATCGGACTACACCCTTCACCGCACCCCTCGCTGGATGGCCTCCTTGCGCATGGCCTCCGACCGCGTCATCGGTACCGAACTGATAAACGAAGACAACCTGAAGGGCTATTACATGGCGGACGGTGCCCTGTACACCTACATACGCGGCGATGAATACCACAACATCTTCCCCTTCTGGAACTGGCGAAGAATTCCCGGCATCACGACCTACGAAAGCGACGCCCCCATTCCCGACCCTTATCACTGCGATGCCCGCAACAGAAGTTCCTATGTAGGCGGAACAAGCGGCGGAAACAACGGCATCACCGCCATGCAGCTGAACAGGAACGGACTGACAGCCCATAAGGCCTGGATATTCACCGAAAACTATGTGCTCTGCATCGGAGGGAATATCCATTCCGACAGCACCGCCACCCTTATGACCTCCATCGACCAACGGTTCAGACGCGGCAAAGTATGGTCTTGCTCCGACAAACGCTTTTTTCATGACAACACCGGATATATCCTGTTGCAAGCTGATACCTGTGTGGCTCTGACAGAGCGGAAACAGGGGCAATGGCACGACTTCATGGGTATGTACAAGCCGATGATGCTTGAAGATGACATATTCTCCATCTACATCAAGCACCGCAAGGACAAGCCTGCCGGCTATGCCTATCTCGTCCTGCCCGGAAGCAGCAAAAAGCAGACCCAAGACTTCCGGATAGATGACATCCGCATCCTTCAGAACGACGAAAAGATGCAGGTCGTCATCATCGGGAAATGGTGCTATGCCGCTGTTTACAAAGAGGCAAGCATAAGGATATCCGAGAAGGAAGAGATAGACATCGCACAGCCGGGAACTTATATCATAGATATGGAGAGCGGGGAGTGCAAGGGCGAGCCGTTCATTCTATAAAAGCAATCACAGCTTTCTGCTACTCATCCGTACCGTCACCTTTCCTTCTGCCTTTTCAAACGGGCATTCCGCTTCGAGCATCGTGATGCCCTTGATGGTTTTCTCTCCCTCATACGTATTCTTGGCGGGATAGGTCTTGAATACGGCACCGGCGGGAGCGACAATCTGTATATAGAAGTGCTTGCCGTCCCTCGTCAGGTGGGCTTTGTTGCCTTTCACCTCCACCTGCGCTTTCGTGCCGGCTACCCACGACACGATGGAGTTCGCATCAAGCAGTTCCACTTCGTCCTCCACTTCCATCGTGCGGTCATCCAGCAGCGTAAACTTGCGATAGGCGCTCTTCGCTTTCTCCTTATATACTTCACACAGGTTCAGCTTGGCGGAAGGCTGCTTGGCTTCGGGATGTTCTTCACAGACAAAGGCGTGTCCGGCAGCATACTGCAAGCTGTGGTCTATGTTGATGACATTGTGCGAGAAGTTGTTGTTGCGGAAATACTTCCAGCGCTGTCCGCCGGGCTTTCCGTCCCAGAATCCGGGCAGGTCGTAGTCATCAGCACCGAGGTCTTCCGTCCAGAGCACCCCGTCGCTCTCAATGATAAACGTGCCGCAATCCATCTGCTGGTGCGCCTGGTTGGGCAGTCCGCCTTTCGCCGCCAGATAGACGGAACCTTTCTTGCTACGGTCGCCATTGAACACCACAATGTCGTTTATCTTGTTGTGATATACTTCCAGGACAGGCACGGCACTTGCTCCTTTGGAAGATGCTGCATCAAACCAAGGCAGGGAGAGGAAGAAAAGCTGGTCGAACATTCTGGCTCCATGCAGCGCTTTTGCCACTTCGTTGCGGTTCCATGCTGCCACTTCGGGCTGACCGAACAACTTGCTATAAAAGAAATAGGCGGGACCGCCGAAGGACTCATGTCCGATGCCTGCATTGCCGAAGTAGAACGGATGTCCCGATGGTGTCAGTGTCCGAATCTGGTAAAGCGCCGTTCGCGAGATGCCCGGCAACTCCGCGATTTTTCCCTTATCGCCTCCGTTGTCCATCACGGCTTTCAGATACATGGAAAGATAGCGGTTGGTATATCCCCAATAGGCCGGTCCCTCGTAGCAGACACCGTCCGGTGCGAACAGTTTCAGGCAGTTGGGCATGTACTTGGCAGCGTTCTCCAAGATGGTCTCGGTTTCCTGCGGATAGTCCTCTGCTACGGCCAGCGCACCCAGCACCATGCCGGTGTTACACACCACGTTCCAGTTGGTCTCACGCTTTGCCCAGCTTCCCGGACCTCCCTTTTCATATTCACGCAGCACGCGGTAGATGGCGTTCTTATAGATGCTTGCCTTGACCAGTTGCTTGGTGGTATGCGGAAGCTCGGCGAAAAGCCAGTCGTAGGCGATGGCTACGGCGGCGGTCATCTCTGCGGTGTCCAGGTAGTGGGCGGGATGCCAGTCGGGAAAGCTGCACACCCACACTAACGTCTCGTTGGCAGCATTCAGGTATTTGCGGTCGCCATAGAGCCGATAGGCTAGTGACAAGGTTCCCAGCCGATAGACGTATGCACGCGAGGTCCACAACAGGGCACCATATTTATCCAGTTCGTAAGGCAATTGTGGTGCTTCCATGATAGAGTCGGCTTGCTGCTTCAGGTAAGAAGCCAGGTCGCCCGCCAGCGGGTCGGTTTCCATAAGACGCTTCACTTCGGAAGTCTCGGCTTCGGTAAACAATAGACGCGGATGCTCCGGCAAGAAACGTTGTTGGCCATAGACCACGCAAGCGGCAAACAACATCCACAGAAACATCAGACTTTTCCTCCAGAGCAAGGAAGTCAAAAATACATGTTTTAATGCAACAGGGATAAATTTATAATTCATGATATAAATAAATTAGGTATATTCAATAGCACAAAAATAGGCATATAATATGGATTCCACGGACATATATCATCTATTTGAGGGGAGTTTTTGTACAATCTGTGAGTTTTAAGGGGATTCTTACCTTGATTTGGGCCTGTTTTTACCTTCCTGCTCCTACAGAAATAATCACTAAAGTAGCGACTTTAATTCGTTAGACAGATGTTGACCGTTCGTTATGAATCCGTTTTCCGTTCGTTAGACAGCTGTTTAACGAACAGGAAATAGTTATATAACGAATTAAAAAAGGCATTTTCACTGCTTAAAAAAGGCGATAGGGATAGATAATGAAGCTGTTTTGGAGGTAAGTTTACGTACATTCTATGAAATGCAAGGCATGTTTTGCAGGTGCATTTCATGAATTTGCACTGTGGATAGTGCAAATATTGCGATAAATTGCACTATTCATAGTGCAAATGAGCCTATTTATATCTATAAATGATAAATCATGGAAAAAATTTCCTGGTACATCGGAAGTCAGTTAAAGCCTGCTCCTTTGCAGCCAAAGCAGAAAGAATTGGTCGTAAACCTGATAGACCCCTTTGTCATACGTGATGAAATCCTTTTCCAACAACCCTTTGGCTGCTGAGGAGGCGGAGCTTGCAGATTGCAGCTTGTATTTGCGTACAAAATCACCGCCTGATATGGCTTTGGCTTAAATATAGGGGAAATTTCATGATTATCATAAAATGACGATTGTGCGCAGCCCGATTTCATTCTATTCAATTTTAAACAGCTCTTTTCTTCATAATCTATACGTTTACCTTCACAAAAATGTGGAAAATCTTTCAGTATATTGAAAGATTTTCCGGAATATTCCTTGTGTATGGGTATATTTTCGCAAATGCAATTGTCAAAGTAGTACCTGTATGAAATGTGATGAGGTGGTCGTGATTCTTACTTCTGTTGAATCTTTATTTTATTAAAAAATGAGTCGATTCCTTGTATAATTACGGAGGAACACTCCTATTTGCAACCACGGTTGAATCAACCGCCGTTGCAAATAAGGAGATGATATGAAATTCTATGACAGAGAAAACGAAACAGCCGAGTTGAAGCGTATCTGCAACCTGTCGTTTACGCGTAACTCACGTATGACGGTGCTGACGGGGCGTCGGCGTATCGGAAAGACGAGCCTTATAAGTGGAATACATAAATCTTTATTCATGGAATTTACGTATAAATAAAATTTTATGCATATTGCGTTGCCGTTAAAACGAAGAGATACACCGGATGCCATGGAGAAATATGCTGCACTCTCTGACGAAATAACCGGCAAGTACACGAACCAGAAAGATGTTGATGCAATAGCCGATTTTTTAATTAATGGCTACAAAGAAATAGATCAGAAGCGGAAGAACAGATTAACTATGTTACATTAAAACAGCAAATAGCTCCTTATACAGAGATTATTCCGTTAGGAAACATTGCAAAAAAATATTTTGGTAAAAGTACTGCATGGCTCAGTCAGCGTATCAACGGAAGTAAAGTAAGAGGTAAAGTTTATACGCTTAGCAAAAAAGACTTGGAAACATTCAACTTTGCTCTTCAGGACATCAGCAAATTGTTAGGTTCACTCTCCATATCTTGAGAGACGTTTTATAGACACTTAT
The DNA here is from genome assembly GCF_029057325.1 of Bacteroides sp. Classification (GTDB taxonomy): domain Bacteria; phylum Bacteroidota; class Bacteroidia; order Bacteroidales; family Bacteroidaceae; genus Bacteroides. The sequence goes on from NZ_JAICZW010000135.1 coordinate 16,140, forward strand.
CCCCGCAGCATGAACCGCTGTGGGGATTTTTTATGGCTCATCCTATAACTAACGTATTTGCATCACTAACTTTTGTGCAGATAATCAGAATTTTTCATTTCCAAAATAATTCTTCTTTCCAATTTTCAGGGAATCCCATAGCGGCAGTATCTATGTCAGGGAATGCTTGCATCAAATAGCTAAAATCTTGCACTAATGTATTTTGAGGCTCTATAGCATTGAACCAATAAATTAGACAACAAAAAACCGCATAAAAGCGATTTGAATGTTGAGGCTTAGTTGTTATCCATAAGTTACGTAAAGTATCAGGTAGTTGTGGTGTGACCGGCATTATTCGGTTCCAAATGCGTTCATGATGAGCACAAGCATTTCTTAATGCATTAACTGATTTCATCCAGCTTTCAAGTATCTCATGTTGCGGAACACTATACGAACGGGCAATTTTCTTCTTAACGTTTGGATTAAATCAAGGACTTCAAGAGGAGAATTAGTATAGTCCATAATGTATATATAAAAAAAAGTTCCGCCCTGGTACGCTGTTCAATGGGAAGCGTGGCGGATTCTAGCACTGCAAAAATACAACTTTCTTTTAAGATTTCCAAAATCTTTGGACAAATAAATTTGATAATGATAGTTTTAACCTCTTTTGTAGCATAGAGAACAAAAAATTGTCAGTTTCGTATAATCCGTGTCTGGACGAAAATATAGCAGAAGTTCGCAAATGGTGTAGGGAAGAGAGTCTGGGAGAAAAATCATCCACTTTGTGACTGGAAGCATGATTTGAAAGAAGGAATGATATAAGGTGGTGATTATCAGTAATAAAAAGGAGTGGTATGTACTTTTTTAACACCTGTTCATTGGACGATTTTTCCTCTTTTTACACTTGAATGCACCTTAAAGGATAAATGTTAAATATTCGATTCTGTAGTCATTTTCCCTTTAATGGGACAAATGCGGTCCGTCAGTAATGATACGTTGTTATACTTTTGTCACAGCAAAAAAACCTTAAAAAAGTAGTAAGCTATGTATCAACAAAAAAAAGAAAAACGTATGCTTCATGCCAAGTTATCTAAACTTTTAGTTGGAGGAGCCATCTTGTTGGCTACCGGTCCGACGTATGCAGCCGGAAACAATTATTCCGATGCCGTAAATTCCTCACTCATCGTACAGCAACAGGGACGTACCATTACGGGTACCGTGGTAGATGACAAAGGAGAGACTATTATTGGTGCCAATGTGATGGTGAAAGGAACGACGAACGGTTCTATAACCAACATCGATGGCCAATTTACCCTGAATAATGTGCCCCAAGGTGCAACGCTTATTATTAGTTTTGTAGGCTATAAGGAACAAAGTGTAAAGGTTGGTACGCAAAGCAACCTCCACATTACGCTAAAAGAAGACAGCGAACTGATTGACGAAGTGGTAGTCGTAGGTTATGCCTCACAGAAGAAGGTGAACCTTTCCGGTTCTGTATCTTCCGTCAATATGGCTGACATTGCCGAAAAGCGTCCCGTTACGAACCTTTCTTCCGGTCTGGCAGGTATGGCTGCCGGTGTTTCGGTTACTTCAAGCAGCAATGTGCCGGGCAATGACAATGCTTCCATTTTGGTGCGTGGACAAGGCTCGCTGAACAACTCAGCTCCGCTTATCATTATCGATGGTGTGGAAAGTAATATCAACACCGTGTCTCCGCAGGATGTGGAGAGCATGACCGTGCTGAAAGATGCCGCTTCGGCTTCTATCTACGGTAGCCGTGCTGCCAACGGCGTTATCTTGATTACCACCAAGAAGGGTAAGCAAGGAAAGATTTCAGTAGATTATACAGGTTATGTCTCTTTGGAGTCTATCGGAAAAACAGTGGAGCCTGTCACCAACTATGCCGACTTTATGGAATTGAAGAACGAAGCCCGCTACAACTCCGGACAGGGTGAATATGCACAATATTCAAAGGAGACCATTGACGCATGGCGCAACGACAACGGAAAAAATCCGTTGCTCTACCCTAATTCTAACTGGGTGGACGAAATTTTCCAGACCGCTGTGGCAACCAACCACAACCTTTCGTTGAGTGGCGGTACGGATAAACTCTCGTTCTTCACCTCCTTCGGTTATCTCAACAATCCGGGAATCATTGACAAATCCGGTTACGAAAAATATAGTTTCCGTTCCAATGTGGAAGCAAAGGTAGCCCCCTGGTTGACTTTAGGTGCCAAGTTGAACGGTTATCTCTCTAACAACGGTATCGCATCCGATAACATGAGCAACATCTTTACGTATGGTTACGGAAGTGTGCCGGGTATTGTATTCCGTCATCCCGACGGACGATTTGGAGGTGCGCAAGCTCCGGGAGAAGACATTCAGGCCAACAGCCCGTTATATTATATTTACAATAAAATCGGAAACAAAGAGGTGCGCAACTTCCGTAGTGCATTCAACGGAACGCTGACTCCTCTTAAGGGATTGACTATCCAAGGCTCTTATTCTTACGAATTTACGGATAAAGCCAATTCGTACAGAACAAATCCGATTGATGTTTGGAACTTTGTTACCGAGACAATCGTAAGAGCTGATGCCAACCGACAATCCATCTCCAATTACAACCGCAAGGAAGAGCGTATGTTTATGGACGGTGTCATCCGCTACGAAAACAAGTTCTTCAACAAACATCTTGACTTGAATGCCATGGTGGGTGCCAGTCAGGAGATGTTCCGCGACCGCAAAATCAATGCCAGCAAATATGATCCGGTGGATGGAAACGTGGATGTGATTGACGGTGCCACCGGAGATGCGCTTGCTTCAGGCGGACATACCGAATGGGCCATGCGTTCCTTCTTCGGTCGTGTTAATCTGGGATGGGACAACAAATACTTGCTGGAAGTTAACTTGCGTTCTGACGGCTCCTCACGCTTCCTGAAAGGTAATCGTTGGGGGTACTTCCCCTCTTTATCTGCCGCTTGGCGTATCGACCAAGAGAAATTCATGGAAAGAACCCATAGTTGGCTGGATGCCTTGAAACTGCGTGCGTCCTACGGTGAACTGGGTAACAACTATCTGGGTGATGATGGTTACACAGCCAATTATATGGCCATCTCTTCCTACAGCGACGTACAATATCCTTTTGGAAATGTAGCCCAAAACGGTATGACTTTGACTTCCATCGCTAATGGTGCCCTGACTTGGGAAAGCACAGCCGTTACCAACTTCGCCGTTGACTTCACCACATTGAACAACCGCCTGTCCGGTACCGTGGAATACTTCATCAAGAACACCAAAGACATCTTGATAAGCTTGCCTGCTCCGCTGGTACACGGTAATGCCAGCATCCCCCGCCAAAATAGTGCCAAAGTACGCAATAAAGGTTTTGAATTGACTTTGAACTGGGCAGACCATATCAATGACTTTCACTACAGCATCGGTACTAACTTTACTTTTGTGGAAAACAAGGTGACGAAGTTCAAAGGCAATGAGCCAAGTATCAATGGAAGCCTTATCATTAAGGAGGGGCTCCCCATCAATACAGAATATGTATTGCTGGTAGACCGCATTATTGAGACACAAGAGGACTTGGACTTGGTAGAAGAGTTGTCAAAAAAATACATAGAATACATAGACGATAAAGGGGATACCAAACGCAAGTATTACTTTGACGAATACAAAAAGCCTCAATTGGGTGATGTGCTCTACAAGAATACCAACGGCGACAATCTCTTGAATGACGATGACCGCGTGGCCAGAGGACATGGCAACAAACCGCGTTTGTATTACGGCATCAACTTAGGTTGCGAATATAAAGGCTTTGATTTCTCCATGCTGATGTCTGGTACAGGTAGCTACAAAATTCAATATCAGTCCATGCATACTACTAACATCCCTGCCAGCGGCTACCAAATCGGGAAGGAAGTGGCAGAAGGACGCTGGTATGAGGGACGTACCACGCCTGCCAAATATCCCCGGCTCTTGACCAATGACGGACGTAATACCCGAAGCAGTGATATGTGGGAAACTGACAAGGCCTATCTGAAAATAAAGAATATCCAATTGGGATATACGTTGCCCAAGAAGTGGATGGACGCTGCTTCGCTTAGTCGTGTACGCCTGTTCTGCAGTTTAGAGAACTTCTTTACCTTCAGCAACTATGTAGGTATGGACCCCGAAACAAGCGGTTTGACTTATCCTGCCATCCGCCAGGCTTCCTTCGGTCTTAACGTTTCATTCTAAAAAAACCAAAATAACATTATGAAAAAATATATCTTACTTTTGGTGGCAGCAGGACTGATGAGCAGCTGCTACGATTTGGACCAACATCCGCATGACAAAATACACTCCGGAACATTCTGGAAAACGGAAACACACGCTTATCAGGGCATGGTAGCCATGTATGAGACTTTACGGAATGAAAATGTATTCGGAGCCTACTACAATCTGGATGCTTTGGGGGAAATAGCCATGGACATCAACAACTGGCAGATGCCTACTCTTATAGACGGTCGCTACACGGCACGTACCGGATTTATCCAAAGCAAATGGCAAAGCGCCTACAACGGCATTTTCCGCGCCAATCTGTTGTTGCAGAACATTGACGGAGTAGATACAAGTGACGAACAAAAAGCACTTTACAAGGCAGAGGCCAAATTCATGCGTGCCCTCTACTATTTCCATTTGCTGGATTTTTATGGTGGTGTGCCCCTCTATGATGAAACTACCATTGTGGACCAGGAATTCATGAACATGAAGAAGCCTCGTTCCACTGCAGAAGAAACCAAAAAGTTCATTTTGGACGATTTGGACGAAGCGGTACGTGTACTGCCCGTGAAATGGGAAAGCAGTCAGTATGGCCGCGCTACACGCGGTGCGGCTGTAGCCTTGCGAGGCAAAGTAAAACTTTATACAAAGGACTATAGTGGCGCGAAAGACGATTTTGAGGAAATCGTGAAAGACCCCGAAAAGCGTGGATACGGCTATCGTTTGAATGACAGCTATCCCGACCTTTTCACATTGGAAGCCGACCAATCAGCCGAAATGATTTTCAGCATTCAGTGTGTGAACGGAGCCAACAACAATTATGGTCTGCCCTATTGCCTTCGTCTGGGTACCCGTGCCGCTTTCGGCGGTTGTTGGAACAACAATATGCCGACCGACATCCTTGCCGATATGTATGAGTACAAAGACGGACGTCCCTTCAGCTGGGACGAGATTTATCCCGGATTCTCTGCTGACAGAGCTTTGCAGAAGAGCATTTTCCAGGCCCAATTAAGTGCCGATAAGAAAAGCGTTGCCGAATATCCTGTTGACAAGGACAAAATACGTGCCATCTATGAAAGCCGTGACCCGCGTCTGGAACAGACGCTGATTACTCCGTATGCACATTTCTTAGGTTGCAACGGACGTACCCCCAAAGAGATGGAATATGTATTGGCAGTAGGTGTGAACGAAGCCAACGGGTTCCTGCGCGACAACTTGGGTCATTGCAACTACTACTGGCGTAAGTTTGTGCCCGAAGGCGATATGAACGGCATATTGGAAGACCGTTCCTACTCACCGGTGGATTTCCCGTTGATTCGTTATGCCGATGTGTTGTTGATGCTTGCCGAGTGCTACAACGAAGCCAGCCGGCAAGACGATGCCATCGCCCTGATTAACCAAGTGCGTCAACGTCCGTCCACCAATATGCCTGCCCTGAACAGCGGTGCCGCTTGGCTGGAAGCACATAGCAAGGAAGAAGTGTTTGAACGCATCATGCACGAGAGAGCCGTAGAGCTGGCATGCGAAGGCCACCGCTTCAGCGACCTCAGACGTTGGGGACTTGCCGAAGAGAAACTGAACTTTGAATATGATGATATTTTGGGTACATTTAGATACAAGCGCATTTTTAAAGAGCGTGACAATCTCTTCCCCGTTCCGGCTGTTGAGTTTGAACGTAATGCGAATTTGGGCAACCAAAACCCCGGTTGGTAACCATTGCATATTAAGGTAAAAAGAGTGATAACAATTATTCCCCATATCGGATGAATAAATAAATTTGGTATGGGGAATTATTATTTAATACAGAAATATTGAAATGAAAATGATGAAGCACAAATTAATGATTGCCACTCTCTCGTGTGCTTTGTGTCTGCCGGCTTTCGGACAGAGCAAAGAAGAAGAAAAGACATTTATCAAAGAGAACATGGAATTTGCCGTCAACCAGTACCACCTGATGCTCCAGACTCCTCCACAAGGAAAAGAGGGGAAAGGCGTGATGCCTCACAGCATGCGTAAGGACGGAACCGTTTCCAAAGGTAGTATCTATTTATGGACATCCGGCTTCTTCCCGGGTTCCCTGTGGTACCTGTCCGACTATACGGGAAACCGTGAAATGAAGGATGCCGCTTTGGAATATACCCAAAAGATGGAGCCGGTGAAGACCTTCACCGACAACCACGACATCGGCTTCATGATGTATTGCAGCTACGGCAACGCCAAGCGCTTTGCGCCGAAGGCGGAATATGATGACATCCTGATTGAGTCGGCAAAGTCGTTGTGCACCCGTTTCAGTCCCGTGACCGGTGTCATCAAGTCCTGGAACTCCTGGCGCTCGTGGAACGACGAGACCCGCTTTGAATATCCCGTCATCATCGACAACATGATGAACCTGGAGCTGCTGTTTGCCGCTTCCCGCATTTCAGGCGATGAGTCCTATAAGAACGTAGCCGTGTCTCATGCGCTCAAGACGAGCAAGTACCATATACGCAAGGATGGCAGTTTCTATCACATCGCCATGTATGACCCCAAAACCGGCGACTTCATCAAGGGAGAGACTTCGCAAGGCTATTCCGACAACTCGGCCTGGTCCAGGGGACAAGGATGGGCCATTTACGGCTTCACCGTGGTCTATCGCGAGACCGGCGACAAGCGTTTCCTCGCTACGGCGGAGAAGGCTGCCGATTACTACATCAACCACCCCAATCTGCCTGCCGACAAGGTGGCGTGGTGGGACTTCAACGCCCATCAGGAAGGCTTTACGCCGGGCATCCGCTCCAACGCACGCAAGCTGACAGCCAACTACCGTGACGCTTCGGCCGCAGCATTGGTAGCTTCCGCCCTCTTCGAACTGAGCGGCTACGTGAAGGGCAAGAAGAGTGAACTCTACCTGGAGACAGCCAAGAAGATTCTCCACTCGTTGGGTGGCGAGAAGTATCGTGCCAAGCTGGGCGAGAACGCCAACTTCATCATCATGCACTGCACCGGCGCCATCCCGCAGAACAGTGAAATCGATGTGCCTCTGACGTACGCGGACTACTATTTTATTGAAGCATTGCATCGCTACAATAAATTGCTGAATAACGAACCGCTATTCTAATCTAATCTTATTAAATCTAACAGAAATCTCTATATCTTTGCTTCTGCCAGTCCTCGTTTTGCATGAGGGGTGGCGGAAGCAAAGTTAAACAAAGCTAAGAAAGAACCATGAAACGATTCAATTATCTTATCCTGCTGCTGATTGCAGCCATGCTATTGCCCGCATCTTCCATGCAGGCCAAGAGTAAAAAAGAAAAGTCTGCCAAAGAGCAAGTGACCACTGGCGCGCAAGACCGCGAGACTTGGGTGAAACTGCTGTGGAAAATTTCTTACCCTGTCATCCATAACCTTGCCGAGAATACGCTGCGCCAGAACATGCCGATAGAGTCGCCAAGCGGGAATCCGAAAGGATATGACGAAATCACGCACTTGGAAGCCGTAGGCCGCACACTGGCGGGCGTGGCTCCCTGGCTGGCACTGCCCGATGACGATACGGAAGAGGGAAAGCTGCGCAAGCAGATGCGCGAAGAGGTGCTGAAAGGGCTGAAGAACGCCGTTGACCCGAACTCACCCGACCGCCTGAACTTCACCAAGCAGCCGCAGCCCATCGTGGATGCGGCCTATCTGGTACACGCTTTCCTGCGTGCCCCCAAAGCGCTGTGGGAACCGCTGGACGACACCACCAAGCAACGCTATATAGAATCACTGAAAGCCCTGCGCAACCGCACGGGCGCCTACAACAACTGGCTCATCTTCACCGGACTGAACGAATCATTCATCAACTGGGCCGGAGGCGAGTGCGACCCCTTCCGCCTGAAAATAGCCAAGAACAAAATCAGAGAATGGTACGTGGGCGACGGCTGGTATAGCGACGGTCCCAAATTCAGCATGGACTATTATAACTCCTACGTGCTGAATCCCATGTACGTGGCCATGCTGGAAACCCTGGCCGCCAAGAAGAGAGCCGGCCAGAAGGAAGTGGACGAAGCCATGAACCGCATGATTCGTCACGCCGAATACTGCGAGCGCATCATCGGCCCTGACGGTACTTATCCTGCCTTCGGTCGTTCGGTCACTTACCGTACGGCTGCCTTCCAGTCGCTTGCCGATGTGGCCTTGCGTGAGAAGCTGCCCGCACACGTGACTCCTGCACAAGTGCGTTGCGCCCTGACCGCCGTACACCGCAACATGTACGAGGGCAACCAGAACTTCGACGAGAACGGCTGGTTGGTACTCGGCTTCAACGGACACCAGCCCGAAGCTGCCGACGGCTACACCTCTACAGGCAGCCTCTACATGGCTACGTTGAGCTTCCTCCCCTTGGGACTTCCGGCAGACAATAAGTTCTGGACCGATGCTCCCGCCGACTGGACTACCAAAAAGGCCTGGAAGGGAGAAAAATTGCCGAAGGACTACAAGGTAGAGTATTGATAGGAGCAGATCGGGGATGTAAACAATTTTTTATTCTCCGGTCGCCGCCTGCATTTTCTTCTAAAGAAATTGCCTTTCCCTTCCTTTTCCCCTGTTCTTCCTGTCTGCGCCTAATCCTACCCCTACCAGGGCCTATTCGGCTTCGGACGTTCTTCGGACAAACTCCACTCCCTAGGACCGAAGAATGTCCGAAGAACGTCCGAAGAAACACCGAAGAAACTATGGAGCAGGCAAGGGCCGGATAAGAGGCGGGCGGGAAGAGCCGTGGCAGACGGAATTTTCGGGAAGGAGATATCGCATGTAAATAATTGTGATTTTTGATATGTTCTTTTCAGGCACGGATTACACGAATTTCACGGTTTTCTGATTTATCTTATCCGTGAAATCTGTGTAATCCGTGCCTGAATTCATGACATTATGCAAGCAACAACCAGGTTTTCGGACAATCCCCTCTTAGATGCTTTTGGAGGCTTTCAGCCCGATTGCTACATGCAAGAACCGTGCACTTTCTGTGCAAAACGCAACTCTGGAACCTTTTCCCTTGCTGATTCAATACTTTCTTGCTAATATTGCCGTCTATTTGAATGAAGCCATTGCGAAGAGGCTTCTTGCTTCACGAAAGAAACGATACCATGCTATGAGAAAAGGGCTGTTGCTATATCTATGTTTACTCCTCTCACTTGCGCTTCGAGGGAACGTCTATTTCAAGCACTTGGGCAAGCCGGACGGACTGCCTCAGATTTCGGTCATGTCGATCTGCCAGGATGAGCTGGGCAGGATGTGGTTTGGAACCTTGGAAGGGGTGTGCAGTTACGACGGCAACTCCATCACCGTTTACAAACCCTCTGAAGAGGGCACGAGAAGCGTGCTTGGAAATGAATCGAAAGACTTGGTCAGTGACAAACAGGGAAACATCTTCTTCCTTTCGGACGGCATGCTTATCCGTTACGACCTGCGTAAGGAGCAGTTCTCCTCCTTGCAGAGGAAAGCGGGATGCCTTCATGCGCAAGGGCATGACGTGTGGACGGCTACGCGGGATTCGGTCTTCAAATGGGACTCGGCCAAGGAGCAATTTTCATTTGTCTATCGGCTGAAGACCGACCAACGCATATCCGCCCTTCATACGGACGACGACAACGGCTTATGGATGGCTACCGTAAAAGGGTTGTATCACATAGACAATCTGGAGAACCCCGTTCCGACTTGTGTCATTCCTCAAGTCAACATCTCCTCGCTCTATGGAGACAGCAGGGGCCGTATATGGGTGGCCGCTTATCGTCAGGGCATGTACAGAGTGGAGAAAAAGGCCGGCGGGCAATTCGACATTGAAACGGACTTTGCCCTGTCCAACAACGATGTGCGTTGCTTTGTGGAGGACAATGAAGGCTCCGTCTGGATAGGAACTTTCAAAGGACTGGACAAGATAGACGCCACCGGAGCGGTTTTCCACTATCAGAAAGACACAAAGCCCGGCAGCCTGCTGCACTCTTCCGTCTTTTCGCTCTATAAAGACTCGCAAGGCACCATCTGGGCGGGAACCTACTACGGAGGCGTGCACTATTGTAACCCGAAGATGGATTACTTCAAGCACTATTCCGAGAATGCCGACAGAGCGGATTGCCTCAGCTTCTTTTTTGTGAGCAATATGGTGGAGGACAAACGGGGAGATATCTGGATTTGTACAGAAGGAGGCGGCTTGAACTATTTCAATCGGAACACCCGGCGATTTATCCATTACCTGACCGAGAAAGAGGCGCTCGTCTCGTCGTTCTACAACCTGAAGTGCATCGAATATGACTCTATCCGCAACTGCATTTATGTAGGAACCCACAAGCAGGGCTTTTTCTGTTTCGACATTTCCTCCAGGAAGGTGAAATATCATACGGAAGAGGCGGGAGCATCGTTGGCGAAGATAACGTTGCGAGGTGACAGCCTCTATATGCTCTCTGAAAAAGGCATGTTCGTGAAGAACCTGAAAACCGGAACCATCGGTCATCTGTATCCCTCCATCCGTGACACCCACGGTGGAGGCTCTTCGTTCCTGATCGACTCGAAAGGGTATATCTGGATTGCCCAGTTCCACCAGATAGTAAGGGTCAACATGAGGAATCCCGAAGAGAGAACCGTCTATCGCTGCGGCGAAAACGGATTGGGAAAGTGGCAAGTATTGAAATTGGTGGAGTATGCCGATGGCACCATTTACTTCGGGACATGCGGCAGCGGCCTGTTTCGATTCAATCCGCAAACGGACGCTTTTGAGCAATGCCCAATCCACGATATCCGCTATTGCTACAACATGGCGGTCACTCCGCATGGCAGCCTGGTCATATCCAACGAGAAAGGCCTGCTCATCTACCATCCCCAGACCCGGGAGACACGGATAATCAGTGCGAACGACAACCTGCACCTGTCTGCCATCAACGATGGATGCGGCCTGCTGATTTGCCGGAATGGAGAGACTTTTGTCGGAGGAACCTCGGGAATGACCTCTTTCAGGGATGAGTATCTGAACGCTCCTTCATCGCCCTACAACCTGTTCTTCTCTGCCTTATCGGTGAACGACAAGCCGGTTTCGTGCGAAATTCCCAATGACATCCTGGACGTGGCGCTGCCTTTTGCCCGCCGGATAAACCTGCGGCATAATGAGAACAACCTGTCCGTCACCGTGGCTTCCAACAACTACATAGGCAATGCCGACAGAAGAATCTACGAGTATAAGCTGGAGGGCTTCAACCGGGAGTGGAGCACCATCTACGGCAATACGATTGTATATACCAACCTGGATCCGGGCACATACAAGCTTATCGTGCGTGAGAAGCAGTCCGCCTCTTCCGGGGAGGTGCATTCCATCGAACTGCCCATCGTGATTCGTTCGCCTTGGTGGGCCACTTGGCTGGCCTATCTGATTTATATCACCCTTGCCGGCACCGTCGTTTACATGCTCTTGAAGAACTGGCAGACCCGGATGCGGCTGCGTGCCTCGCTGACGCAGGAGAAAATGGAGAAGAAGAAGCACGAAGAGCTTACGCAAGCCAAGCTGCAATTCTTCGCCAACGTCTCGCATGAGTTCCGCACCCCTTTGACGTTGATTATCTCGCAGATAGAAGCCCTGTTGCAATCGAGGAACCTGTCGCCCTATCTGCAGGTGCGCTTGCAGAAGATCTACAAGAACACTTTCCAGTTCAGGGAGTTGATTTCCGAATTGCTCGACTTCCGTAAGATGGAACGGGGCAAGTTGCATCTGAACGTGTGCCAACTGGATATCATCGCTTATCTGAGGCAGATTTATCAGGATTTTAGGGACCAGGCGCAGCTTCAAAACATCGATTTGGAATTTCATACGGAGACCGAAAGCCTGCTCTGCTGGTTTGATGAACGGCAGCTGAGAAAGGTGTTCTCCAATTTGCTGTCGAACGCCTTCAAGCATACGCCGGAGCGGGGCAAGATAGAGCTGGATATCCATGAAAAAGAGACGGTCATTGAGATAAAAGTAATTGATACGGGCGAAGGCATTCCGCAAGATGCCTTGCCCTATATCTTCGACCGTTTCTATCAGGTGGATACCGCCGTGTCATCGCCAAGCAGCGGCATCGGATTGGCGTTGTCCAAAGGACTGGTGGAGCTGCATCACGGCACAATCGGCGTACAGAGCGCCGTGCAATACGGCAGCATCTTCACCGTGACCCTGCCCAAGGAGAATCCGTTCCGGAATGATGCGGACGTCAGGTTTGTGGCTCCGGAGGCGACGGACTACAATACCTTCATCTTGCATGAGGAGAATGACGAGACGGAAGGCGACCGGACAGAAGCGGGGACGGAAGAGACGGCCCTGCCGGAGAACCCGGACAAGGACTGCATATTGGTGGTGGAAGACAATGAGGAGCTGTTGCAGATACTGACATCCGTGTTGTCGCCCTTGTATAGGGTCATTCTGGCCATGAACGGCAAAGAGGGACTGCTGAAAGCGGCGGAAGAACGGCCCGACCTTATCTTGAGCGACATCATGATGCCGGAAATGTCGGGCATCGAGATGTGTGCCAAAATCAAGAGCAACTTCGACCTGTGCCACATCCCCGTCATCTTGCTGACCGCCCTGACCTCCGACGACAAAAAGATGGAAGGCCTGCAATGCGGTGCCGACGACTATCTGGAGAAGCCTTTCAACAACAAGATGCTGCTGGGGCATATCGCCAATATCCTGCGCAACCGCAAGCTGCTGAAGCAGAAGTTCAGGAAAGAGATGTCCGTCGGCACTCCGATAGAGACGGAAATACAGGCGCTGGCCTTGAACCCCATCGACAGCCGGTTCTTGGCGAAACTGGAAGGCATCATCAAGGCGCATTTGGCAGATTCCGATTTCAATGTCAACCAATTGGCGCAGGAGTTGGCGGTCAGTCGCAGTTCGCTTTACAATAAGTTGAAGGCGCTCAGCAGCACAACGCCCAATGAATTTATATTGAATACCCGCCTGAAGTATGCCGCCGAATTGCTGAGAAACAATCCCGACCTACAGATAACAGAAATAGCCTATCGGACCGGCTTCAATTCGTTGCGCTATTTCAGGCATTGTTTCAAGGCCTGCTTCAATCAAACGCCTCAGGAGTATAGGAGGGGGAAAGAGGACGATGCACAAGTGCCTTAAGAGCTATTTGGGAAGTTTATGTGATAAATATAGAGGCATTCTTTACAAAAAAACTTATTTATGCCGGTGTTTTTGTGGTTATCTCTGCCGAAATGCCTATTTTTGGATGCTCATCGGACGATACCCGCCACGGGTACGAGACGAGAAGCTGTATATAATAAACAAATTAATTCATATTCATCATGAAAGACCTTTTATCTATTGTATCTCATTTTCAGCTGGAAGGTACAATCCGCGAAATCAAACCGTTGGGCGCAGGCCTGATTAATGACACCTATAAAGTGACGACCGTGTCGGAAGATACGCCGGACTATGTGTTGCAACGCATCAACCATGCCATTTTCCAGAACGTGGAGATGTTGCAGGCCAACATTGAAGCTGTGACCGGACATATCCGCAAGAAACTGGAGGCGAAGGGCGAGACAGACGTTGACCGCAAGGTGCTCCATTTCCTTCCTACTGTTGCCGATGGAAAGACGTTCTGGCACGACGGTGAGAACTACTGGCGCGTGATGACCTTCATCCCCCGTGCCAAGACCTACGAGACGGTCAATCCCGAGTATTCCTACTATGCGGGAGCCGCTTTCGGTAATTTCCAGGCGATGCTGGCCGACATTCCCGATACGCTGGGCGAGACGATTCCCGATTTCCACAACATGGAGTTCCGCCTGAAGCAGTTGCGTGAGGCGGTTGCCGCCGATGCCGCCGGACGCGTGAAGGAAGTGCAGTATTTTCTGGACGAGATAGAGAAGCGTGCCGACGAGATGTGCAAGGCAGAACGCCTGTATCGCGAAGGCAAGCTGCCCAAACGTGTATGCCACTGCGACACGAAGGTGAACAACATGATGTTCGATGAAGACGGCACGGTGCTTTGCGTCATCGACCTCGATACCGTAATGCCCAGCTTCATCTTCTCCGACTTCGGCGATTTCCTCCGTTCGGGAGCCAATACAGGTCTGGAAGACGACAAGAACCTGGACAACGTGAACTTCAACATGGAAATCTTCAAGGCGTTCGCCAAGGGATATCTGGAGTCGGCGAAGTCTTTCCTGTTGCCGATAGAGATAGAGAACCTGCCGTATGCCGCCGCCCTGTTCCCCTACATGCAGTGCGTGCGCTTCCTGGCCGACTACATCAACGGCGACACCTACTACAAGATTCAATATCCGGAGCACAACTTGGTACGTACTAAGGCGCAGTTCAAGCTGTTGCAGAGCGTAGAAGAGCATACGCCGGAAATGAAGGAGTTCATTGCTTCCTGCATTTGAGAAAACTTTTGGTGCTGATGGCGGCAGTATGTCTTATACTGCCGCTGTCTGCAATTAATCCTCAAAACAACAAGATGAAAGAATTAAGTGTAAAGAAGGTGAGCGCGGAGAATGTTTCCGCCGAATCGGTTCCCGCGCTGCTCGATAAAGAGAATGTGGCGTTTCAGCCTGTCAATACGGTGAATTGGGCAGACTTTCCTTATGCGCCCGACGTGCAGTTCCGCATGGCCCATACTTCCGATGCCATTCTGCTTCATTACAAGGTGAAGGAGGCAAGCGTGCGCGCGGTGGCCGGACACGACAACGGTCCGGTGTGGAAAGATGCCTGCGTGGAGTTCTTCTCCGTTCCTGCCGGCGACGATGTCTATTACAACATGGAGTGCAATTGTGCCGGTGCGCTGCTCATCGGTGGCGGTGCCAAAGGCGACCGCCGGCATGCGCCGCAAGAGGTGCTCGACAAGGTGCGGCGTTGGGCCTCTCTGGGGCGTGAGCCGTTTGAAGAAAGAGTAGGGGCGTGCAGCTGGGAAGTGGCGCTGGTCATTCCCTGTTCCGCATTCTTCCTGCACGACATCACCTCGCTGGACGGCAAACAGGTGCGTGCCAATTTCTATAAGTGCGGCGACGACTTGCAGACTCCCCATTTCCTCTCCTGGAATCCGATAGAGCTGCCGAAGCCGAACTTCCATTGTCCTGAGTTCTTCGGGATGCTCCGGTTCGAGTGATGAATTGTAATTCGCTGATTATTAGTTGTTAATAGTAGCCTTGACAGACTCTTGTGTCCAACGTGACAGACACTTGTGTCTGACTTCTCAAAGTCCAGTGTTCAACGTGACAGACACAAGTGTCTGTCAAATCAGGATATATTGGTGAAGAATCCACTCGCTTGCCATGCGTAAGCGAGTGGATTCTTCGCTTTGTTTTTGAAGGACGGGAACTGAAATTTTATTGGATATGGTGGAGAACAATACTTGATTTTTTTGTACTTTTGGAGCAACCTTATTTAAAAACGAAAAGCAACCAATTATGAATCAGGAATTAGCAATGAATGCCAATAAGTTGGTGGCATTCCTTCAGAAGCCGTCTTCCGAATTCACGAAGGAAGACATCATCTCTTTTATCCGTCAGAACGAAATCCGTATGGTCAATTTCATGTATCCCGCAGGTGACGGGCGGCTGAAGACATTGAACTTTGTCATCACCGATTTGGCCTATCTGAACGCCATCCTCACGTGTGGCGAGCGGGTGGACGGCTCCAGTCTTTTCTCTTTCATCGAGGCGGGCAGCAGCGACCTCTATGTCGTTCCCCGTTTCCGTACGGCGTTTGTCGATCCGTTTGCGGAGATTCCTACGCTTTCGATGCTGTGCTCCTTCTTCAACAAGGACGGCGAACCGCTGGAGAGCGCTCCCGAGCATACCCTTCGCAAGGCGGCCCGTGCCTTTACCGAAGTGACCGGCATGCAGTTTCAGGCAATGGGCGAACTGGAGTACTACGTCATCGCTCCCGATGCGGGCATGTATGAGGCTACCGACCAGCGCGGCTATCACGAGTCGGGGCCTTACGCCAAGTTCAACGAATTCCGCACCCGGTGCATGGCCTACATCGCACAGGCGGGCGGACAGATAAAGTACGGTCATTCCGAAGTGGGCAATTTCACGTTGGACGGCTACATCTACGAACAGAATGAGATAGAGTTTCTGCCGGTGGATGTGGAGCAGGCTGCCGACCAGCTGATGATTGCCAAATGGGTCATCCGCAACCTGGGCTGCCGGTTGGGATATAACGTGACCTTCGCTCCCAAGATTACGGCAGGAAAGGCGGGATCGGGACTGCACATCCATATACGCATGCTGAAGGACGGCAAGAACATGATGCTGGAGAACGGCGTGCTCTCCGAAACAGCCCGCAAGGCGATTGCCGGAATGATGGAGCTGGCTCCTTCCATTACCGCCTTCGGCAACACGAATCCCACTTCTTACTTCCGCCTGGTTCCCCATCAGGAGGCGCCTACCAATGTCTGTTGGGGCGACCGCAACCGTTCGGTGCTGGTGCGCGTGCCTTTGGGATGGTCTGCCAAGACCGATATGTGCAGGCTGGCCAATCCGCTGGAGGCGGAAAGCCGCTACGACACCAGTGTGAAGCAGACCGTGGAGATGCGTTCGCCGGACGGTTCGGCAGACCTGTACCAGTTGCTGGCGGGGCTTGCCGTGGCGTGCCGCTATGGCTTTGAGCTGGCCAATGCGCTGGAGATAGCCGAAAAGACCTACGTCAATGTGAATATCCATCAGAAGGAGAACGAAGAGAAGTTGAAGGCATTGGCGCAGTTGCCCGACAGTTGCGAAGCCTCCGCCGACTGCCTGGAGAAGCAGCGTGCCATTTTTGAGCGCCACAACGTATTCAGCCCGGCTATGATTGACGGCATCATCCGCCGACTGCGCGGCTACAAGGACCGCACGTTGCGTGCCGACCTGGAAGGCAAGCCGGAAGAGATGCTGAAACTGGTGCGTACTTACTTCCACTGCGGATAATAGGGTAGGTGACGCCCCCTCTCTTAGGCACGGATTTCACGGATTAACACGGTTTTTCTTTAAAAATCATCCATGCAATCCGTGCCTGATTGATATCCATTGATTCTTTACGTCCTGATTTTGCATCCTCCTTCTGTTTTTTGTTCTCTTTCCCTCTGTTTTTGATTAAAATACTGTAAAGCATACTGCTAATTGGCGGATAACCTTTATTTTTGCAGCATGTTAGAACGTAAACGCCATACAGAGATGAAACCGTTTTTCCGCAGGTTGTTGGGGGGCGTTGCCATTGCTGCCGCACTCTACTCCTGTGCCAGCGTGGGACGCATCGAGGGGGGACCTTACGATGAGACCCCGCCCCGTTTTCTTTCCGCTACCCCGACACAGGGCGCACTTCATAGTAAAAAACGCAAGATATCAATCGAGTTCGATGAGTTCATCAAGCTTGAAAAGCCGAACGAGAAGGTCGTGATATCTCCTCCGCAGGTGCAGCAGCCCGAAATAAAGGCGAGCGGGAAGAAGGTGGTCATCACCCTGCAAGACACGCTGAAAGCCAATACCACCTATACGTTCGACTTCGGAGACGCCATCCAAGACAACAACGAAGGCAATCCGCTGGAGAACTTCTTCTACTCCTTCTCTACAGGCGGGCGGCTGGACTCCATGAGCGTGTCCGGCACACTGCTGAATGCCGCCAACCTGGAGCCGGTGAAGGGCTTGCTGGTGGGACTGCACGCCAATCTGGCGGATTCCGCTTTTACGAAACTGCCTTTCGAACGGGTGGGGCGCACCGATAGCCGGGGACACTTCTCCATCCGGGGCGTGGCTCCCGGCACTTACCGCATCTATGCGTTGCAGGATGCCGACCAGAACTTCGCCTATTCGCAACCTACGGAAATCATCGCTTTCAGCGACTCGCTGATTATCCCCTCGATGGAGGAACATACCCGCCAGGACACGACGTGGGTCGATTCACTGACGGTCGATACGGTTGTGACACGACCATATATCCGTTACCTGCCCGACGACATCTTGCTGCGCTGCTTCAAGGAGCAATACTTCTCGCAGCGGTTTGTCAAGGCGGAACGTCTGACCCCTGAGAAGTTCACCTTCTACTTCACGGCACCGGCGGACAGCCTGCCTGTGCTGAAAGGATTGAACTTTAACGAAGAAGATGCGTTTATAGTAGAACAGCCTACCGGGCGGAACGATACGATTCATTATTGGATAAAGGATTCGCTGCTCTACCGGCAAGACTCTTTGCGAATGAGCATCACCTACCTTTGTGCGGACAGCCTGAAACAGCTGGTTCCACGCACCGATACGTTGAATGTGTTGCCGAAGCTGAGTTATGCCAAACAGCAGAAACAGAAGCAGGAGGCCAAGGAGAAGGAAGCGAAGGAACGCGAGAAGCGGAAGAAGAAAAACAATGAGGCAGACGACAAGAAGCCTGTGGAGTTTCTGCCGGTGGAAGTCTATGCCCCTTCTACCTTGGATGTGTACGACTACCTGACACTCGCTTTCAAGGAGCCGGTGGTGCGCATAGATACCACCGCCTTCCACGTGAGGCAGAAGGTGGATTCGTTGTGGCAGGATATCCCGTTCGACTTTGAGCGCGACTCGTTGGACCTGAAACGTTACAACCTGTACGGAGACTGGAAGCCCGGCGAAAGCTATGCGCTTGAGGTGGACTCCACCGCCATACAGGGGTTGTACGGACTCTTCTCCGACAAAATAAAGAAGGAGTTCAAGATAAAACAACTGGAGGAGTACGGACAGATATTCTTCAATGTGCACGGAACCGATTCGACAGCCTTTGTCGAACTGCTGGACGGGCAGGACAAGGTGCTGCGTACCGTGCCGGTGACAGACGGGAAGGCGGACTTCTACTTCCTCAATCCGGGCAAGTACGGAGCAAGGCTGATAGACGACGCGAACGGCAACGGCGTTTGGGACACTGGCAACTATGAGGAGAAACGCCAACCGGAAATGGTCTATTACTATCCGATGGTGCTGGAACTGAAGGCGAACTTCGACTTGACGCAGGAGTGGGACATCCATGCCAAGCCGTTGGACAAGCAAAAACCGGAAGAACTTAAAAAGCAAAAGCCAGATGAAGACAAAAAGAAGAAAAGAGAAAGCAGGAACAACAACAATCGCAACAAGGGTAGAGGCTATTAGGCTGCGGTTGTTGCTCCTATGGCTGATGGGGGTAGCCTGCTGCCTGTCTGTTCAAGCTCAGTGTACGGCGAAGAACGACGCGTTTCAGTCGGGCGAGCACATTACGTACGACCTGTACTTCAATTGGAAGTTTATCTGGAAAAAGGTGGGGACGGCAAGCCTCACCACCCATGCCACGACCTACCAATCCAATCCCGCCTATCGTTTCGACCTGCTCTGCGTGGGCAGCAAGAAAGCGGATTTCTTCTTCAAGATGCGCGACACGCTGACCTGCTACGTCAGCAACCGGTTGGAGCCGCTTTATTTCCGCAAGGCGGCGGAGGAGGGAAGCCGGCATACGGTGGACGAGGCGTGGTTCTCTTATACCGACGGTGTGGCGAACGTAAAGCAGCGGCGCACTTGGCACAACCCTGTCCGCGAGGCACAGGAGATGGAGCACAGCGACAGCCGTTGCATCTTCGATATGCTGAGTATCTTGTCGCAGGCACGCTCCTACGACCCGAAGGATTACAAGGTGGGCGATAAGATACTCTTCCCGATGGCAACCGGACGACGGGTGGAGGAACAGACGCTGATTTATCGGGGTAAGCAGGAGGTCAAGGCGAACAATGACACCATCTATCGCTGCCTGGTATTCTCCTTTGTGGAGTATAAGAAAGGCAAGGAGAAAGAGGTCATCACCTTTTTTGTCTCCGATGACAAGAACCACCTTCCCATCCGTCTGGACATGTACCTGAACTTCGGTTCGGCAAAGGCTTTCTTCAAGAGTGTCCGCGGCAATCGTCATCCGATGGAGGCGGCGTTGCGGAAGTAAAGTTTGACTTTTCAGCTATAGATAAAAAGCCCGTTCCAACGATAGTTCTCGCTATCAGTCGGAACGGGCTTTTGGCTTGACGGGTTTATGAAAACGGATGTCGCTGTTATTTATTCAGTTTCCAGCTGCTTCCGTCTTTTCCGTCTTTAATCTCGAAGCCGATGGCGGTAAGTTCGTTGCGAATCTTGTCCGACGTGGCCCAGTCTTTGTTGGCTTTTGCTTTAGCACGCTCTTCGAGCAGCATATCCACTACTTTGCCGAAGGCGGTTTCGCGCTCTGCATTGGAGGTGTTGTCCTCTTTCAGTCCTAAGATATCGAAGCAGAAGCGGTGGAATGTCTCTTTCAGGGCATCCAGGTCTGCAGCGGTGATGGTGTCGTTTCCGGCAAGGATGTTGTTCACCATTTTGGAGCCGTCGAAAAGGTGGGCGATGACAATCGGCGAGTTCAGGTCGTCGTTCATGGCCTCGTAGCACTTCTCGCGCAGTGACTTTACGTCAACGGTAGAGGCGTTTGCAGGCGTAATCTTGTCCAGGCCGTGGATGGCGTCCATCAGTCGCGACAGTCCTTTTTCGGCTGCTTGCAGTGCCTCGTTGCTGAAGTCCACCGTGCTGCGGTAGTGCGCTTGCAGGGTGAAGAACCGGATAGTCATCGGGCTATAAGGCTGTTCCAGCAAGGAGTGTGTGCCGTTGAACAGCTCCTCCAGGGTGATGAAGTTGCCGTAGGACTTGCCCATCTTCTGTCCGTTGATGGTCAGCATGTTGTTGTGCATCCAGTAGTGTACCATGTCGTCGCCTTGCGATGCCACAGACTGGGCTATCTCGCATTCGTGGTGAGGGAAGATGAGGTCCATTCCGCCGCCATGTATGTCGAAGTGTTCACCAAGGTACTTCTTTCCCATAGCGGTGCATTCGGCGTGCCAGCCGGGGAAACCGTCGCTCCACGGGCTGGGCCAGCGCATGATGTGTTCGGGCTGTGCGCATTTCCAGAGGGCGAAGTCGGCGGGATTCCGCTTCTCGTTCTGTCCGTCCAGTTCGCGGGTGGTGTTCAGCACGTCGTCCAGGTTGCGGCCTGAGAGTTTGCCGTAATGGTGGTCCTTGTTGTATTTTGCCACGTCGAAGTAAACGGAGCCTTCGCTTTCGTAGGCGTATCCGTTCTTCAATATCTCTTTCACCAGTTCTATCTGTTCGATGATGTGTCCGCTGGCATGCGGTTCGATGCTTGGCGGAAGCACGTTCAATGCCTCCATCGCCTTGTGGTAGCGGTTGATGTAGTATTGCGCCACTTCCATCGGTTCCAGTTGTTCCAGACGCGCTTTTTTGGCAATCTTGTCTTCGCCGTCGTCGGCATCGTGCTCCAGGTGTCCCACGTCGGTGATGTTGCGCACGTAGCGCACCTTGTAGCCGATGTGCTTGAGGTAGCGGAACAGTAAGTCGAAAGTGATGGCGGGTCGTGCGTGTCCCAGATGCGGGTCGCCGTAAACGGTGGGACCGCAGACGTACATGCCTACATGCGGCGCATGCAAGGGCTTGAAGAGTTCTTTCCTTCTATTTAAGGTGTTGTAGATGGTCAGTTGTTGTTCCATAATGTTTTGCTATATGTTTCCTTTGAGTGTACAAAAATAGGGATTTGTAATTGAATACGGTGCTTTCTTAAAGTGATTTATAGAGATTTCGATGTATTTTCATCGGGAACACTTGTTTCCTCATCTCTTCAGGACCGCACGCAGCACGAACCAGGCGTGATGGGCAACGGTGCTGACCCATCCGTAATGATGTGCCATGATGCGGAAACGCTCTTTGAGCGAGGCGTGGCGGTTGCGGGTGGTCATTCCTTCGTCCAGATAGTCGATGAGGATGAGGTGGGTATTGTGCAGGACACGTGCTTTTTTCATGATTCGGATACACCAGTCGAAGTCGGCGGAGAAGCGGTAGCGCAGGTCGTAGGGCTCCACCAGCGAGGCTTTGGCGAAGAAGGCCTGATGGCAGACCAGCATGCCTTGCTTGAAGCTGCGCCACGTCAGCGCTTCGGGGGCGGAGAGGCGGCGCATGCGGACGAAGTGTCTCTCCTTATCTACCAGTTCTGTTTCGCCGTACAACACGTCGGGCAGTTCGTTGCCGCAGATGGAGTGTGCCATTTGTTGCAGGGTGTCGTCTTTGTGGAAGCTGTCGCCGGCGTTGAGGAAACAGAGGTAATCGCCCGTGGCCAGCTTGATGCCCTTGTTCATCGCATCGTACAGGCCTTTGTCGGGCTCGCTCACCACACGGGTGATGCGTCCCTTGTAGCGGTCGATGACGGCAAGTGTTCCGTCTTTCGACGCGCCGTCCACGATGATGTACTCCACGTGGTGATAAGTTTGCGAGATAACGCTTTGGATGGTGTCTTCCAACACCGATTCGGCGTTATAAGTCACGGTGATGACGCTGAACTTCGGTGTAAGGTGGTTATGCATTGTTTCCGGTTACTTTGTTGTAGAGGTCGATGTACTTTTTGGCGATGATGTTTTCCGAATAATGGGTGACGGCTTTCCGGCAGGCTTGTTCGGACAGCTCTGTATAGTCGGGTTCGTTCAGAATCCAATAGATGCCGTTGGCGAAGTCTTCGGATGACTTGTATTGCGCCACGTAGCCGTTGTGCAGGTGGTCAATCATTTCCGGAATGCCACCCACGTTGAAGCCCACGCAGGGGATGCCGCATGCCATGGCTTCCATGAGGGTGTTTGGCAGGTTTTCTTCCAGCGAGGGAGTGACGAAGATGTCCACGGCGTTGTAGATGTCCACCAGCCGGTGTTCGTTGTTCACGAAGTTCTGCGGATAGACCTTGAAGGGAAGCAGATTCTCTAATTGTTGCGATTGGTTGCCGAAGACGACCACGCCCAGCTGTTCCCGTAGTTCGGGATGCCTGTCGGCAAGCAGCTTGCACGATTCTATCAGGTAGTCTATGCCTTTCCGCTTGTCTGTAATTTTCACCGATCCGAACAGCATCAGTTTTTTGTCTTGCGGAAGCAGGCATTTCTCTCTTGCCTCCTGTTTGTTGCGGGGCTTGAATAGGTTGGTGTTGATGGGGTTGGGGATGCTTGTCACGCTATGGCCGCTCAGCAGGGCGCTCTTCTTCGCTTGTTCTTCCAGCCAGTGGCTGCATGCCACAAAATTGATGCGGCGGTTCCGATAGAGTTGCTGTTTCTTTTGGAAGGTGCTGTAAGAGAGGTCTTTCTTGCTTCCTCCCCCATAGAGGAAGGGGCAGTGGTGGCACTCTTTTTGATACTTGTCGCAAGTGCGTGCGTGGTGGCAGATGCTTGTGCAGGGCCACATGTCGTGCATTGTCCAGACAACGGGTTTGCCCGAAGCGAGTATTTTCTCTATGTTTTTCAGCGAGAGCATTCCCTGGTTTATCCAGTGCAGGTGGATGACGTCGGCCTGCTGGAATTCGGGCAGCGAGGTGATGTCTGTGCCTGTGTTGGCTATATCAACGGCAAAGAGGCTGTTCTTCTTGAAGCGGTTGGCGCTCCAGATGACGACTCGTTCCCACACGAACTTCCACACCATGCGCCAGTTGTGTTCCAGCGACACTACGGAGATTTGGTCAGTCTGTTTGTTGCGCACCAGCAGTTTGGCTTTGATGCCGTGGTTCTTGAGTGACTCCATCAGTCGGCTGGCGGCAATGGCGGCTCCGCCGATGCGTTCGGAGGTATTGATAAGTAGTACTCTCATTGCTTCTGTTCTCTTCGTTCTTGAATAGCTTTGTAGCCGATGGTTGATTGCTGTGTTTCTTTCTTCTTTTTCTGTGCTAATTGGGAAAGTGCCAGATAGATGTCATCGAATTCTTTGCGGCTCTCTTCGGACAAGTCGTTAAGGGCGGAGAGGGTCTCTTCGCTAACAGCTTCTAGTGTCTTTATCCGTTCCTTCAAATCCTCCAACTCTTGATGGCTGTTCACGGCGGGAAGTCCTTGTCTGATGGTAACAAAGGCGCGCATGATGGCGATGTTTACGTAGATGGCGATGTCGCTGTTCAAGATGCCGGACAGCATGGCAAGTCCTTGTTCGGTAAAGGCGAAAGGTAGTTTGCGGATGCCACCCCAACTTGAAGTCACAAATTGTGACTTCAAGTTATCCCATTCTTCTTTTGTCAGTTGAAACATGAAGTCGGAAGGAAATCTTTTGATATTTCTTTTCACTGCTTGATTCAGCACTTTTACTTCTACTTGGTAAAGCTCTGCCAAATCTTTATCCAGCATCACTCTTGTACCTCTGACCTCATAGATTTTCTTTTGAATGATTTCCTGTTCCATAGTTTGGGGATTTCAGAATGTTTTGGCAAAAGTAATGCTTTTCGTGAACAAATGGCATTATCAGGCTCCAAAATCTCCTTTCAGCGTACGTTTTATTCTTCGGATGGCCTTTGCCCAGAAGTTGTTGGTGCGGTGATAGTAGCGGGCGAAGCAACGGCGTGCTTCTTGGTTCTCTTCTATCGGACTGATGAGGCTGACGGGGAGTGGTTCCATCCATAAGGACGAGTCGTAGAGTCCGCCACCGCCGCAGTTGGTGCCGCTGCCGTCGAAGCCGGTGTTCTGCACCAACGAACGGCCTGTGTTCAGTGAGAGTATATCGTCTAAGAAGAGGCTGGCGTTCCAGCGTATGGCCCACGAATTGTTCTTTCCCTCAATCTGTCTGCGCAGCATGCGGGTGAACCGGTAGGTGCCGTTGAAGTCGAAGCGGCGGGTCAGCTTGCGTCTTTCCAGTTGTTCCAGCAGATAGCTCCCGTTGGGATTGAAGTGTTTCCAGGCTCTTTCCCACGTTGCCCATCCCCAGCTTCCTGTCCACTTGATGAGAAAGGTGTCAGGCAGGGAGGCATCTTTGGTGAAGTCGCACGCCTGTATGTGGCCTATGCGCGGTTCGTCTTTGTAGAGTTCGAGGGCATCGTTCATGAAGCGCAAGAAGTAGGGAGCCACCACCAAATCATCTTCCAGTACGATGACGCGTCTGTATCGGCCGATTTGTGTGGTTACACCGTCGATGATGTTGCGGGCCAACCCTTGATTTTCCTTCCTTTCGATGATTTCGATGGAACCGAAGCCATCGATAGAACGGATAATCCGGCGCACTTCCTCCACGGCGGATTGTGCGGCATCATCACGTGCGGCATCAGAATAGACAATCAGCGGACTTGTTGCGGCTTCCGCATTGGCTTGAAGACTCTCTATCAGCCGACGGGTGTGAGTCGGACGGTTATAGACAAAGAGGAGGATAGGGGAGTGGGACATGATGTTTTCGGGGGATTAATCGGTTAAGTAAATGGCGGTTCCTTTGCCGTGCAGGTTCTTGCGGCGGTAGTCTATCACTTCTCGGGTGCGGCCTAAAAGGTGAAGCGCTATCCGGAGGTAGGTGAGGCACCCATGGCTGTCTCTTTGCAATAACGCTTTCCCGGCTTTTTTGATTCCTGCCAATATTCCATAGCCGAAAGCCTTGTAGAACGGGTAGTTGATGTTGGCATATTCTGCCAGCAGATAGACCCGTTCGGAGCGGAACCATGCTTGCCGTGTCACCTCACGGTGCTCGCGATCGTGGCAACCGAAGACGGCAGGAGAATAACCGGCGCGATAGCCATGACGGTGCAGGCGATGGATGTAGTCCACATCTTCTCCGTAGTGGTAGAATAGCGGGCAGAAACCGCCTATTTGTTGCAGTACCAGGACGGGTATCAGCCAGAATGCCGCATTGATGAAGGGAATGGGTGTCAGTAGCTTGTCTTCATCGCTGCCTTCATGTCTGGGAATCGTGCTCTTTTTCAACTCTTTCAGGTTCTTCAAACCTGCATAGCAGGCAAATCCGTGTTCCAGTTCGTTGCCGCCGCCTGTCAGGTGGGTGGGCGACAGGATGCCGAATGCGGGCTGTTGCCGGCTCAGTTGCACCAGTGTGCCCAGTGTATTCTTGTCAATCCACGCATCCTGGTTCAGCAGAAACACCGCTTCGTACCCTTCTTCTAAGGCAATCTTCATGCCGATGTTGTTGGCACGTCCGAATCCAAGGTTCTCTTTGCTTTGGATGAGCCGCACTTGGGGGTAATGCTTTTTTATCCGTTGGACGGTATGGTCTTGCGAGGCGTTATCCACTACCAACACGTCTGCCGGAAGCTCCGATTGGCACAAGCTGCCCAGACAACGGTCCATCCAACGCTCGAAATTGTAGGAAACGATAATAATCAGTAGTTTCATGGCTTTTCTTGTTCTCTTTCTTTATCAATGGCTTCTACCAGCGAATCCGACATGCCGCTTACTACCTTCCGGCAAAACATCTTGCCCGAATCATGCAGCATGGGCAGATGTTCCAAAGTCATTGTATGGATGAATCTGTTATATATGATAAGGTGTAGGGGAGTCAGTGCATAGAGTCCTTTATATGTTCCTTCGTAAAGCAGCGCGTGCGGAGCGAAGGGGGAGTTGAAGACGATGGTCTGTATGCAAAGTTCGCTTGGGACGAAACTGTTCTTGAAGTAGTGTGCCATCTTCTTTTCCGTGCATAGCTGTTGATAGACATAGCGGGTACAAGGCAGGGTGATGGCCCAATAGTCGGAGCCGAAAAAGACATCTCTCTCTTTGCCATTGAGTCTTGTTGTCGGTTTTTTGCGCAAGGGAAGCAGTCTCATCAGTTGACGGGAGGCTACAATCAGTTTGTTTTTCCACCAAAGATTTTTCCATTTCAGGTCGCGGAAGAAGTGGTAAATTTTTATTCTGGAAAGCTGTGGCTTGTTGCCGGAGCGGGTGAGGTTCATTCCCATGATGAATTCGGTCTCCTTGTGTTCCTCAAAATAGCGATGGATGGCGGCATTGCTCCACAGCGGATAGTCCTGTCCGCTCAGGCATACCACGCGGCTGTAGGGCACATTGCTGTGCAGTACGGCAGCGAGCAACTCTTTTTGATACTCTACCTGTTCCCATCCTCCCCAACTCACCCAATGACGGGGTACGAAGGTCACTTTATCTTTCAGCAACTCTTCAAAAGGACGGCTGTCTGCCTTGAGGTCGATATGCACGTAGAAGTCGGCATCATCGTCCAATGCGTCAATCAAGCGTGCCAGATGCGGCGCGTCCTTGTAAGCGGATATGATGTAGGCGAGGCGGCTCATGTTTTCTTCTTCTTTAAAAGGAATTCGATGCTTTCCCTGAAAATGACGGATTGCAGTTTCCAGAGTATCAGTGCATAGAGGGAGGCTACCATGACTATCTTTATTGCCATGCTCAAGTAGAGGTTTTCGATGGGCCGGGTTGTATAGGCGGCGGCGGCCGTCAGTACGGCGGACAACAGCAGGTAGGGCGAAATGTCTTTCAGCATATCAATTAGCTGTAGCCCTATCTCTTTCTGTACGAAATGAAACCAGACAAACAGCCAGCAGATATGGATGATCACAAAGACCCGTAGCATCCATTCCAATCCGTAGGGATACATTGCGCATACGGCTATCAGTTGCAACAGACTCAGGCTGATAGTGCTCCACATGTAGATGGAAGAGTGCCCGCGGCTGATAATCAGGTTGGAGAACAGATTGATGACAGGAATAAACGCCCCCCAGACGCAGAGCGCCTGCAAGAGAACCGCACTGGAGAGCCACTTCTCCGTGATGGTGATGACAATCAGCTCCTTTGCCACCAGACTCAGTCCCAGCATGGCGGGGAAAGAGATAAAGGCAGTGAAGCGCAGCAGTTTTCTGAAGATGGCAAGTTGCCGTGTCTTGTCATCGGCAACGCTGGTGAAGACCGGTTGTGCGATGCCGTTTATCATGCCTGTAATGGTGGTATGCCCCATGCTGTTCCACTTGTTGGCTTGTGTGAAGTTTCCTACTTCGCGGGCGGAGTAGAACTTGCCCAACAGCACCGTGAACAGGTTGTTGTTGATGATGGTGAAGATGTTCGTGATGATGATCTTGCTGCTGAACCCTATCATCTCCCTGATGGGGGTAAAGTCAAATTGCAGGCGGGGCCTCCAACGCGAGAAGTAGAAATTGAGCGCCGTCATTACCGTGATGAACGTAATGCTTTGCAAGGCGATGCCCCAATAAGTGAATCCGTTTGCAGCCAACGTAATGCCTGCAATGCCTGAGATAGTCAGACTGGAGAGGGATATGATGGTGGTCTCCTTGATGCACAGGTTCTTGAACAGGTAGGCCCGTGGCGCGATGCTCAGACTGGAGATGACGAATCCCAAGAAGACGAGGCGTGAAAGAGGTATCAGCTCCGGAGTGTCATAGAAGTCGGCAATCAGCGGAGCGGCAAGAAACAACAGGATATAGATGGCGACACTGCACAGAAAACTGAACCAGAACACAGCGTTATAGTCCTTGTGTGCCGCTTCCTTCCGGTTGGTCAGTGCCGATATGAAACCACCTTCTTGCAATGCGGCGGCAATGGCGGAGAAGATGGTCAGCATTCCCACCATACCATAATCCGAAACATCCAGCAACCGGGCGAGAATGATTCCGAACACCAGGTTCAACAACTGCTGCATGCCGTTGCTGAATCCTCCCCAGAGGAGTCCTTTGGCGGTTTTTTCTTTGAGTGATGTTTCGGGCATATCTTGTTTTGGGGGGATTGAGCACAGAGACACGGAGGCACAGAGTTTTCTTTGTTCCCTTTGATTTCCGACTCTGTGTCCCTGTGTCTCCGTGTTGTTATCTTATTTCACCTCGCTGCCCGGCTTCACTTCTCTCAGTAGCGAAGTTACAGCAAGCGAACCGTCGTAGTTTTCGGCAGAAAGAATCATGCCTTCGCTCACCAGGCCGTTCTTGAATTGGCGCGGAGCGAGGTTGGCGATGAAGAGCACCTGCTTGCCTACCAGCTCTTCCGGTTTGTAGTGCTGGGCGATGCCGCTCACGATGGTGCGGTTCTCCAGTCCGTCGGCAATCTTGAACTTCAGCAGTTTCTTCATCTTGGGCAC
>NZ_JAICZW010000136.1 GCF_029057325.1 Bacteroides sp.
TCGGTCCTAGGGAGTGGAGTTTGTCCGAAGAACGTCCGAAGCCGAATAGGCCCTGGTAGGGGTGGGATAAGATGCAGACAGGAAGAACCGCGGAAAGGAGGGAAAAAGACATTTTTTCACCAGAGCATGCCGGCTGCGAAAAAGAGACGAAAAAATAATTTACATTCAGGGGAGGAGGCACCGGACTCAACGTCACCCTCACACCTGTTGGCAATCGGGCAATCCGGATAGCGGTAGGGAAATCGTAAATGCAGTTTCATGAAAAGGTTGGGAACTTACAGACAATTCTCCGCCATGCATGCGTACAATTTGCCTGGAAAGGCTGAGACCGATACCCGTTCCATTCTTTTTGGTAGTAAAAAACGGGATAAAGATATCCTCGAGCAGATTGGAGGGGATGCCCGGACCGTTATCGGCCATCTTTATGAACAGCGTCATTCCCCGGCTATACACTTTTATGCGTATCTTTCTGTCTGCTTGTTCGGCAAGGGCTTGCATGGCGTTTATCAACAGATTGTTCAAAACCTGCGATAACATCTTTTCGTCCGCATAGACTTGTATTTCCGGTTGGAAAAGGTCAACGGAAAGGTCTATGTGCTGTCGCAGCAAATCTTTTTGGTGAAGTATCTGAATGCTTTCTATCAGAGCGGTCAAGGAGAAATGATTGGATTCGGGCTGCTTCAGGCCTGAAAGCTGTCTGTAGGATTCTGTAAAATAGATTAAGTTCTGTCCTTGGCTTTTGATGGTTTCCAGACCGCGTATTGCTTTTTCGATGGTGAGGTCGGTGATCTCTTTGGCGGGCCTTGAGCCGTGCTCCGTTTGGAAATAAGAAAGAAGGGTTTCCGAGAGTGAGACGATGGGAGTGATGGAATTCATTATTTCGTGGGTCAATACCCGCATGAGCTTTTCCCAGGACTCGTATTCTTTTTGATGCAGTTTACGTTCGAACTCATGCTTTTTATGCGCCGAAACCAATGTGTATATCCTGTTGAAGGAGGCATATAGATAGCGCTGCTCTTTGGTGCCGAAGTGTTCCGGAAAATGAAGCATGGACTCGTTGTCTTCTATGGAATCGAAAAAAAGTTTTATTTTCCGGTTGTAGGAGTTCAGGTAGTAAACAAGTGCGCCAATAAGCCACAACGCGGCTATGACGGCAATCGTGCCTAATATGATGGCCCGTCGTGAGAGGATGCCTGCAAGTCCAAGCCCGAATGTCAGGACAATGAGGCATACGAATAGAAGGGTGTGTATGTATAAACGGGTGCTGAACATTTACCATTAAAAATTAAAGCGTGTCAGCTTGTTGTACAATGTTTGTCTGCTGATGCCCAATTGTTCGGCCGTGGCTGTCAGGTTTCCGGCGTTTTGTGAGATGGCTGTCAATATGGCTTTTCTTTCCACTTCCTTTAGATGGGGGACTTTGTCGGAAGAAAATGTGTTGTCCGAGTGCATGGATACTTCAGAAGGCCTGATTACATCTTTTTCTGTTAAGATGACAGCTTTCTCCATGGTATATTGCAATTCCCTGATATTTCCCGGCCAATGATGGTTCTCCAGTTTGTCCAATGTTTTGGGGTGCAGGGTCAGTCCGGGCCGTTTATACAGGCTGGCGTATTTCTTTAGGAAGTATTCCGCAAAAGCGGCGATGTCTTCTTTGCGATGTCGCAAAGGAGGAATCTCGATTTGTATCGTGTTGATGCGGTAAAATAAATCCTCGCGGAAACGGGTTTGCTTCACCATCTCATGCAGATTGCGGTTGGTGGCGGCAATCAGCCGGATATCGATTGGGATTTTCTTGTTGCTTCCAAGCCGGGTTATTTCCCTGTTTTGTAGGGCAACTAATAATTTTGCTTGCAATCCTACCGACAGGTTGCTTATCTCATCAAGGAAGAGCGTACTTCCGCTTGCCGCTTCAAATTTGCCGATTCTACTTTCATGCGCATCCGTAAAAGCCCCTTTTTCATGCCCGAACAGTTCGCTCTCAAACAATGATTCGCTGATGGCTCCCATGTCCACATGAAACAACTCGTGCCGGCTGCGGAGTGAAAGCCGGTGAATCTCACGCGCCAATATTTCTTTGCCGGTGCCATTTTCGCCGTAGATTAAGATGTTGGCATCTGTTTTGGCAACTTTGGTCACCAGTTTTATTATCTTCATCATGGCAGGCGAATGGCCGATAATCATTGCCGGCTCACTGGGGCCTTTAGTGGGGTTGGCGGGTAATCTGTGTCTTGTCTCCTGTAGCGTGGCCCGTATTTTCTTTATCAGGTTGTCATTGTTCCAAGGCTTCAATACAAAGTCCGCGGCTCCGTTTTTTAATGATTTCACTACGAGGTCAATGTCTCCGTATGCTGTCAACATGATGACAGGTAGTTCCGGCTTCATCTCATGGATGCGCTGAAGCCAGAACAAACCCTCGTTGCCGGTATTGAATCCTACAGAAAAGTTCATGTCTAAAATGACTAAGTCAATCACCTGCTCCTCTAAAATAGGAAATATCTGGTTGGGGTCGGATACGGTCTCTATTTTCTCAAATTCCCTTTCCAAAAGAAGTTCCAGCGAAGTCAATACGCTTTTATTGTCATCAACAATTAGGATAGTACTTGTTTGCATCGGCTCTTTTTTATGGGTAAAAATACCTGTTTCGCAGATGCCGGGCAAAAAAACGCCTAATTATTTGACACATTCGGGAATTTTATTGCGCCCTTCGCGCTGTGTCCATGACGGTAAATCGTGTATGCCATAAACTGATATTTCATTGTCATGAGACTTTCCCGCAACCAATGGAACGTAAAAGGGACGGGATGGCTGAATGCTCCATGAATCTGTCAAAAACATGGACGTTCAGGTGTCCATAATATGGACGTTTGTTTTATATGGATTTTTGTAATATATTAATTGTTAGTGGTTTATGAAAGTGGCATGCAATTTGTATGGCAAAAAGCGGATATAATCACATAAAGCAACCGATATGAGTGTTAAAACATCAGTTAAACAACGTTTATTGATTCTTTTGTCAATCTGCTATGCTGTCCTGCCGGAAACAGGCAAAGCCCAATCCGAATGGACCGAAGAAGACTGTATGCAATATGCCATTGAACATAATCTACGGATACAAAATAAGAAATTGGATGTAAAAATCGCTCATGCGGATGTTGTAACCGCTTATGGGAATTTTTTACCATCAATGAATGCGATCAGCGCATGGGGAAGCCAGTTCGGACGTTCTATAGACCCGCGAACGAATCAATATACTTCTGAGTCTTTTTTTAAGACTACGGTCGGCCTGAATCTTTCTCTTCCGATATTTGAAGGTTTCTCGCGCATCCATAAACTGCAGTTCTACAGAGCGAACAAGGAAATCAATGTATTATTGCGCCAAGTGGAGGAAAACAATTTGGCTTTTGAGGTTCATGAAGCATTTTATCGCTATTGTTTCGATAAAGAAATGCACAAGCTTGCTGTTGAGCAGCGGAAGCTGGGCGAGTATTATTGCAGGCAGATGACGGAGTATGCCGATTTAGGAATGCGTTCCCTTTCCGACTTGCAGGAAGTGAAGGCACGGTTGCAATCCGACATCTATCAAGAAACGGTGAAATCCAACAATTGCCGGCTTTCGCTACTGGCTCTAAAGGAACTCATGAATATCAAAGATGTTGATACACTGTGTGTTGTTATACCCGATAGGGAAATGGAAAAGGATATGGCCGACTGCTCTTTAAGCCCCGATGAACTCTGTTCCGCCGCCGAGATTGTTCTTCCTGAATATCGCATGCTGAATATGAAAGAAAAAGCCGCCCGCCGGTTAAGGGCTGTGGCAAAGGGGGATTTTTACCCTTCCATCCGCATGGAATTTAATCTGAATACGGGCTATTATGATACGGAGAGAACCCGATCGGGAGGTATTGTTCCGTTTCGAGAACAATTGAACAATAATCTGAACAAGTATATCGGAATATGCGTATCTTTACCGTTATTCAACGGGTTGGCCCGTTTGGAGACCGACAGGAAGGAAAAGTTTCGTTTGCAACAAGTACGGAATGAGAATGAGCGACAGCGTTTGTCCTTTTCTAAAGAAATTCATGACACATACCTCTCTTTTCGGGCTACGTTTCAGGAGCATCGATTGGCGAAGGAACAACTTCGTGCGGATTCCATAACATGGAAAGCGGGTGAGGAAAAATGGAAGGAAGGCATGATATCCATGTTCGAATTATTGGAAAAACGAAATCGGTATATGCAGGCTAAAGCGGAGATAATACGTACAAGGCTGCAATATAATCTGAAGAGAAGAGTGATACGATTCTATCGGGAGGGGACATTCTTGTAGTGATGTACTTTTTCATTGGATGGGGTTAGCGGAGTTATCGCTCCTGTAAGTGAAACGAATGTATTGGCATTAAATCATAAAATAACGATGAAGCAGATTGATTATAATGGGATGGATACAAGAATCGAGAAGAAAAGGTCGTTAAGTAAGACTGTGGTTATGGCGATAGGCTTGATTGCCGTTTTTTTAGGCCTGTTATGGCTCGTATTCCGTGACACCTCCTCCTCTATGAATGTCAACAAGGAGGGGGTGACAATCGCTACCGTACAAAAAGGGGAATTCAATGATTACATCCGTGTGGTCGGGCAAGTCATTCCCGACCATATCATCTATTTGGATGCCATAGAGGGCGGGCGTGTCGAAGAGCGCCTGATAGAGGAGGGGGCGCAGGTAAGAGCCGGAGACGTAATCATCCGTCTGAGCAATCCCTTGTTGAATATCGGCATTCTGCAAAGCGAAGCAAACCTGGCTTATCAAGAGAATGAACTCCGCAATACCCGCCTGAATATGGAGCAGGAACACCTCCGCTTGAAGCAGGAGCGCATTGCGTTGCATAAAGATTGGGTGCAAAAAGAGCGCCGCTTTAAGCAGTATTCGCATTTGTTCCAAAAGGAGCTGGTGTCACGGGAAGACTGGCTGCAAGCTCAGGAAGAGTATCGCGCAGCGTCGGAGCAAATCAATGTCTTGGACGAGAGAATCAAACAGGACGTGTTGTTGCGCGATAACCAGTTGCAAAGCCTGAATGAAAATATCCGGAACATCAAGAAGACGCTTCTGCTTGTGCGTGAACGCCTGGAGAATCTGAAGATAAAAGCGCCTGTCGATGGGCAATTGGGAAACATAGAGGCTCAGATAGGGCAGTCTATATCCCAGGGTGAACGTATCGGGCAAATTCTTACTCCGGCCCTGAAGGTGGAAGCCGAAATCGATGAGCATTATGTGGAGCGCATCCATCCCGGACTCTCTGCCGACTTTGAGCGTGAGGGGAAAAAATATGGCATGAAAATGACAAAAGTATATCCGGAAGTGCGGAACGGGCAATTCCGTACAGATTTGCATTTCATTTCCGACAGGCCGGCAAATATCCGGTCCGGGCAGACGTATCACTTGGACTTGCAACTGGGTGACCCTCTGGAAGCTGTCCTCATTCCACGTGGAAGTTTCTATCAGTCAAGTGGTGGGGAATATGTATATGTGGTCGATGAGCAAGAAAAGGTTGCCCGTCGGAGGCAGGTCCGCCTGGGGCGGCAGAATCCTTTGTATTATGAAGTGCTGGATGGCTTGAATCCCGGAGAGAAAGTCATAATCTCCGGATATGACTTATTTGGTAAGAACGAACATTTAAATTTACGGTAATGGAATATCTATCTCAGATTATTAAAAGTCAGCGGGCGAAGAAGTCGCTTTCCGCTCTCAATGTATTTGGTCTTTCCGTATGTATTGGCGCGGCCTTGTTGATTCTGTTTTACGTGAGGTTCGAACTGAGTTTTGACACGTTTCATGAGGGGGAGCGAATCTACCGGGTGGAAAGTCGGCTTTATGAAGGAGACGTGCTGACCGACAATTGGGCCACCACCACATTCGGGCACGCGCCTGTCATGTCTCGCGAGATTCCCGGCATCGAGCAATATGTCAGGGTGACGGCACAAGACCGCGAACAAGAAGTGACCTATAAAGACCGCCAGTTTATAGAAGAACACTATTGCTATACGGAACCGGCCTTTTTCGACCTGTTTAATTTCCCTGTAATTAAAGGAGAAAAGAAGGAACAATTGGCCCGTCCCCATACTGCCGTCATCACAGAAAGCGCCGCGCACCGCTATTTCGCCGACAGCGACCCTATCGGTAAAATCCTGACTTTCAAGACACCCTCGTCGGAACAGCATTTTGAAATCACCGGAATCATAGCGGATATGCCCTACAACTCTCATCTGCGTTACGATTTTCTGCTGTCATACTCTTCCATTCCGGAAGCGCGGCGTGACATTTGGTACATCCATGGTGTATATACGTATATCCGCCTTGAACCGGATAAGCATCCGCGTGATATAGAAGAGGGCTTTCATGTCCTGTCACCGAAGTATAAGACAGCCGCCTTGAAGTATAAAGACTGGAGAGTTGAACTTATCCCTTTGAAAGAGATACATCTGACTCCCCGTAAGTCTTATGAAAAAGAGGAAAAAGGAAGCAGGACGGCTGTGCGGATTCTTTCGATGATGGCCGTCGCTTTATTGCTGATTGGATGGGTGAATGCTTTGAACCTGACCATCGCCCGCTATTTGGAGAGAGGGAGGGAGTTCGGACTTCGCAAGGTGTTCGGCGCTTCTCGCCGTCAAATGGTCATACAGGGATTGTTGGAGTCGGGCCTGTTTAATTTGTTGGCGTTCATTTTAGCCTTAGGGTGGGTGGAGGTCTTGTTGCCGGTTGCCTCCCGTTGGGTCGGGCAAGATTTCGCATTCGATGTCCTCACGTCGCCGGAGTGTTGGGGGATGGCATTGATGATATTTGTCTGCGGAACCTTCTTTATCGGTTTGTATCCCTCGTTGCTGCTTACCCGTATCAAGCCGTCGGACGTGATGCGAGGAAAATTGCTGCATAGCCGAAAGGGGAACGGCATAAGAAAAGCATTAATCGTCATCCAGTTTATAGCCTCTTTTGTATTGGTTTCGGGAACCATTGTGGTGATTAAGCAGACACATTATATGCAGCAGGAGACTTCTTCTGCCCTGTTTGAGCATGTATTGGTTTTGAAGTATCCAGCTTTGACAGAAAATATGTCCGTGCAGATGAGGAACTTCAAGAAGAGGCTGGAACAGGAATCTTATATAAGCCGCGTGGCGGTTTCCGGCGCTGTGCCGGGTGTGGAAGTGGCAAACTATTTTACAAACCGTCCTTATGGAAGCGACATCTCAGAAATAAAGCTGATGCAAATGTTTGCCGTGGATGATGATTATCTGGCTCTGTACGCTCCCCCGATGCTTTGCGGCCGTGGCTTTTCCGAAAACTATGGCGATGAATTGAACAAGGTTGTCCTGAACGAGGAGGCTGTCCGGTTGCTTGGATACTCTTCGCCAGAAGAGGCGTTGGGCAAGCAGCTGGCCATGGAAGTCTTGAAAGAGCCGCTTGAGATAATCGGAGTCGTGAGAAATTATCACCAGCAGTCGCTATCCGACCCCTATAAGCCCATTATCTTCTTCATGAAGGAGCGCGTTCCTCTTATAGCCACGCCCTATATCTCTATACTGCTGAAGACGGAAATCGATTCAAAGCGGCTTGCGGAGATAGAGCGGATATACAAGACTTATTTCCCCTCGACGGTATTCTCTTATTTCAGGTTGAGCGACTACAATGATGATTTATACAAGTCCGACCGTAATTTCAGCTGGATTTTCACGTGTGCGGCGTTGCTTGCCATATTTGTGGCTTGTTTGGGGTTGTGGATTATGACTCTCTTTTCTACCATGGCCCGTGTCAGGGAAATTGGAATCAGAAAGGTGTTGGGGGCGGGCAAAAGAACTCTTTTCATGGTCCTGACGCGAGAGTTGCTGCTCCTTACGGCATTGGCAACGGCATTGGGAACCCCCGTCTCCATTATTTTGATGAATGAATGGCTCAAGACTTATGCTTTCCACATCCTGTTGCCTTGGTGGGGATATCTGATAGCGTTTATGCTGATGATGTGTGTTGCTTTGTTGACGGTAGCCCGTCAGGCCTGGCGGGTGATTCGTCTGAAACCAATGCATGTTTTGAGAAACGGATAATTTCAAATACGCAGGTAACGCCTCGTTGTCTTGTTAACTTGTTTGCTGACAGCATATCAAAGATATGCGAAACTTAAATTAAATATTTGACGATATGATAAAAACAGAAAACCTCTCTATGGTCTTCACGACCGAAGATGTACAGACCCGGGCATTGAGTGATGTGAACTTGGAGATCGGGCAGGGTGAATTTGTTGCCATCATGGGACCGTCCGGATGTGGTAAATCGACCTTGCTGAATATCTTAGGTACGCTGGATACGCCCACTTCCGGAACTTATTTTATAACTGGGAAAGAAATGACTGACATGAATGAGAGCCGGCTCACCTCTTTTCGCAAACGAAACATCGGTTTCGTCTTTCAAGGTTTTAATCTGATAGATGAACTGACCGTATTCGAGAATGTAGAGTTGCCGTTAATATACTTGGGCATTCCAAAGAAGGAGCGGCTCCCCAAAGTAAGGAATGTGTTGGAGCAGATGAACATGGCCCATCGTGCCGGACATTTTCCGCAGCAATTGTCGGGAGGACAACAGCAGCGGGTAGCCATTGCCCGGGCAATCGTTACAGATTGTCCTTTGATTCTGGCAGACGAGCCCACCGGTAATTTGGATTCTGCCAATGGAATCGAAGTCATGACATTGCTTCAGCAACTTAACAGGCAGGGAACTACCATTGTGATGGTTACGCATTCGGAAAGAGATGCCGGCTATGCCGGCCGAATCATCCATTTGCTGGATGGCCGGATCGTAAATCAATGAAGTGCCCCTGTGCAGATGCAATGAAGCCTGAAAGTGCATCAGGATAAAGATGGGAGCATCCCTCTTCCGATGCGCTTTCAGGCTTTTGTGCCGGCGTCAGTCTTTATAGACCTCGCGGATAGGGTCGTCGTACTGTTCCTGAAGTTTCAGCATTTCGGCTTTCAGTTCCTTGGTCAATTCCTCCGTACCGGGTTTTCCATAGATATTGTTCATTTCTTGCGGGTCTTCTTGCAGGTCATAGAGTTCCCAGCAATCGATGTCGTTGTAGAAGTGAATCAGCTTGTAGCGGTCGGTGCGCACACCGTAGTGGCGGCGGACTGCGTGCTCGGCGGGGAACTCATAGAAGTGATAGTAGAGCGATTTGCGCCATTCGGGCACTTCCTCTCCCCTCAGCAGCGGCAGGAACGATACGCCGTGCATGTCTTCGGGCACTTGCACGCCGGCCAGATCGAGGATGGTAGGGCCGTAGTCGATGTTCTGCACCATCTGGTCGATGTCACCTTTCTTGCCTTCCGGCAGACGGACCAGCAGGGGAGTGCGGAAAGACTCTTCGTACATGAAGCGCTTGTCGAACCAACCGTGCTCGCCCATGTAGAAACCCTGGTCGGAGGTATAGACAATCAGGGTGTTCTCCAAAAGGTTGTTTTCCTCCAGATACTTCAGCACACGGCCTACGTTGCGGTCCACCGAGTGGATGACGCGCAGGTAGTCGTGCATGTATTGCTGGTACTTCCATTCAGCCAACGCCTTTCCGCTCAGCTTGTCCTTCTTGAACTTGGCGATGATGGGGTCGTAATGCTTGTCCCACGCGGCTTTCTGTTCGGGAGTCAGTGCGTCGGTGTACATATAGCGACCACGCGGTTCAAGCGCTTCCGAAGAGTGGATTTCGTTCTCTTTGTCGGCAAGTTTCAGGTCATAGACCAGGTCCATGTCTTTGATAATGCTCATCTCTTGTTTGGAAGCGGGGATGCGGCCTTCGTACTTGTCATAGAAGTTCTCCGGCATCGGATAGACCACATCTTCGTAGAGGTCGAGGTCACAGAGGTCGGGCATCCATGTGCGGTGTGGTGCCTTGTGATGGATGAAGAGGCAGAAGGGCTTGCTCTCGTCGCGGATGCTGTCCATCCAGTTGATGGCCATGTCGGTGACGATGTTGGTGGCATAGCCCTCACGTTGCAGCTTTTCGCCGTTGCGGATGAAGGTAGGGTTGTAGTAATCGCCTTGCCCTATCAGGATGTCCCAATGGTCGAAGCCCGTAGGCTCTGAGCCTAAGTGCCACTTGCCTATCATGGCTGTCTGGTAGCCTGCTTGCTGCAATAGTTTTGGGAAGGTCTGCTGGCTGCCGTCGAACATGGCGCCGTCGGCATTGTCGGTATATCCGTTGGCGTGGCTGTGCTTGCCGGTCAGCATGCAGGCACGGCTGGGGCCGCTCAACGAGTTGGCCACGAAGCTGTTGGTGAAACGTGCTCCCTCGTTGGCGATGCGGTCGATGTTCGGAGTCTGGATGTAGCGCTGGTCGTAGGCGCTGATGGTCTGGAAAGAGTGGTCGTCGCACATGATATAGACGATGTTCATGGGCTTCTTTTCCACTTGTTTCTGCTCCTTGCAGGAGGAGAAAGACGTCACCATGGCGGCTCCTGTCAAGGAATACAATACATTGTTCGTAATGTGATTCATAATAAAGAATTTTAAAAGGGTTGTAGTATTACGCTGCAAAATTAATCAATCGGCGATAAAAAAGATTATTTTTTGTCGGGTTTATCCTCTCTTAATCTGCTTATTTCCTTTTATTTCTTTCCAAGAGGGCAAATCATGCTTTTATGAATGCTTCTTGGCCCCCTTTGTTCCGCAGAATCAGAATTTTGCACTATCTTTGAATAGGATTGGATGCGGATCGGCAATGCCAAATCTAAAAAACAAGTTTTTTTATTTGTCACTGCTCTTGCCTTGCACTATCTTTGCACGCACGAAAATATATGTAGCATTATGAATATAGAACAGAAACTCGTAGCGTCCGTTGTGAACGGACTGAAAGCACTCTACGGGCAAGACATCGACCCCGCGCAAGTGCAGTTGCAGAAAACCAAGAAAGAGTTTGAAGGACACCTCACGCTCGTCGTCTTCCCTTTCCTTCGCATGTCGAAGAAGGGACCCGAACAGACCGCGCAGGAGATAGGCGAATACTTGCAGGCAAACGAACCTATGGTGGCGGCGTTCAACGTCATTAAGGGGTTCCTGAATCTCACCATCGCCTCCTCCGCCTGGATTGAACTGCTGAATGGCATCCACGCCGACTCGCAGTACGGCATCACCGCCGCTACCGAGGCTTCTCCTTTGGTGATGATAGAGTACTCATCGCCCAACACGAACAAGCCGCTACACCTGGGGCACGTCCGCAACAACCTGCTGGGTAACGCTCTGGCCAACATCGTAGCCGCCAACGGCAACCGTGTGGTGAAGACCAACATCGTGAACGACCGAGGCATACACATCTGCAAGTCCATGCTCGCCTGGCTGAAGTACGGCGAAGGCGAGACTCCGGAATCCTCCGGCAAGAAGGGCGACCATCTGATAGGCGACTACTACGTGGCCTTCGACAAGCACTACAAGGCCGAGGTGAAAGAATTGTCTGCCAAGTTCCAAGCCGAGGGAATGAACGAAGAAGAGGCCAAGGCCAAGGCCGAAGCCGAATCGCCCCTGATGAAGGAGGCCCGCGAGATGCTCGTCAAGTGGGAGGCAGGCGACTCCGAAGTGCGTGCCCTCTGGAAGAAGATGAACGACTGGGTATATGCCGGTTTCGATGAGACCTACCGCATGATGGGTGTCACCTTCGACAAAATATACTACGAATCCAATACCTACCTCGAAGGCAAGGAGAAGGTGATGGAAGGCTTGGAGAAGGGATTCTTCTACCGCAAGGAGGATGGTTCCGTATGGGCCGACCTCACCGGCGAGGGTCTGGACCACAAGCTGCTGCTCCGCGCCGACGGCACCTCAGTCTATATGACGCAAGACATCGGCACTGCCAAGCTCCGCTTCGCCGACTACCCCATCGACAAGATGATATACGTGGTGGGCAACGAGCAGAACTATCACTTCCAGGTGCTCTCCATCCTGCTCGACAAACTGGGATTTGAATGGGGCAAGGGTCTCGTACACTTCTCCTACGGCATGGTGGAGCTGCCCGAAGGCAAGATGAAGAGCCGCGAAGGAACCGTGGTCGATGCCGACGACCTGATGGAAGAGATGATCAGCACCGCCAAGGAGACCAGCAACGAACTGGGCAAGCTCGACGGACTGACACAGGCTGAAGCCGACGACATCGCCCGCATCGTAGGTCTGGGTGCCCTGAAGTACTTCATCCTCAAGGTGGATGCCCGCAAGAACATGACCTTCAACCCGAAGGAGTCCATCGACTTCAATGGAAACACGGGCCCCTTCATCCAATACACCTACGCCCGTATCCGGTCCGTGCTGCGCAAGGCGCAGGAGGCAGGAATCGAAATCCCCGCCCAACTGCCCGCCGGCATCGAGCTGAGCGAGAAGGAAGAAGGCCTGATTCAGATGCTTGCCGACTTTGCCGGCATCGTCCGTCAGGCAGGCGAAGACTACAGTCCTTCCATTATAGCCAACTATATCTACGACTTGGTGAAGGAATACAACCAGTTCTACCATGACTTCAGCATCCTGCGCGAGGAGAACGAGGCCGTGAAAGTGTTCCGCCTCGCCCTCTCGGCGAACGTGGCGAAGGTGGTACGTCTGGGCATGGGATTGCTTGGTATCGAGGTACCGGAGCGGATGTAAAAAGAAGTTGCGCCGAAACAAACGCTCTGTTTTCTTTCAGGCACGGAATCGCACGGAATACACGGACTGGTAAAAGGTCGGTGTGTTCTGTGAATTCCGTGCCTGAATTATGTGGTGAGGCAGGTTGCGGTTCTTTTTTCTGTTTTCCCCTCTCATTACCGTCCGTTCAGCATACCGGCGGCCCAGGCCATCAGGAGAGCCGATAATACGACTGCCAGCAATACGGTGTTGCCCCATCTTACGATGAAAGTCGGTTTCTGTTCGATGATGCGACGCACTTTCTCGCTGTGGGTATCATTCTCTTTTATGAAATTGGTCAGACAATTCTTTTTTCTTTCTTTCTCCATCAGTTTCCTAATTCCAGTTGGTTTTTGATTAGATTGTAATAGGCTCCTTTTTTCCGGATCAGCTCATCGTGCGTGCCCGTTTCTGCGATGCTTCCCTTTTCCAGCACTACGATTTGGTCGGCGTGTCTCACTGTACTTAGTCGGTGGGCTACAATGACGGTGGTCTTCTCTCGATAGAAGTCTTGTAGATTGTTCACTATCATTCGTTCGTTTCCGGAATCCAGTGAGTTGGTAGCTTCGTCGAAGAACAGGAATGAAGGGTCTTTGTACACGGCTCTGGCTATCAGGATGCGTTGCTTCTGCCCTTGGCTGATGCCTTGTCCGTTGGCACCGATTATGGTATCATATTTCAGGGGCAATTGTTCTACCATTTCTGTGATATTGGCCGTGTGTGCGGCATACTTCATGCGTTCGTAATCTATCTCTTCATTGTCTAAGGCGATGTTGCGGGCTATCGATTCGGAGAAGATGTAACCGTCTTGCATGACCACTCCGCATAGGCTGCGCCAGAACCGCAGGTTTATTTCGTTCAGAGGGTGTTGTCCTATCAGAATATTGCCCGATGCGGGTTGGTAGAATCCTAACAGCAGTTTCAGCAGGGTGGTCTTGCCGCTGCCGCT
This sequence comes from Bacteroides sp., assembly GCF_029057325.1. Lineage (GTDB taxonomy): Bacteria > Bacteroidota > Bacteroidia > Bacteroidales > Bacteroidaceae > Bacteroides. Next base: position 13,623 of record NZ_JAICZW010000136.1, read on the forward strand.
GGCGCCTACGATGGCGGTCACTTTTCCGTTGGGAATCTTCAGGCAGATGTTATCGAGTGCCTTGAGCGAATGCGAGCCGTTGTAGCTGAACGTTACGTTTTCCAGTATGATATCTTCCCGGTTGCAAAGAGGGTCTGTTACTTCGCGATGCGTGTTCTCATCCTCTTTTTGGCGCACTTCATTGATTCGTTCTATGCTGAGCCTCACATCCTGCCATGAGTAGATGAAGTGCATGAACTGCTCTATCGGCACATTCAGTTGGCCGATGATGTATTGTATAGACAGCATCATTCCCAAGGTCAGTTCTCCCTCTATCACGGCGGTTGCCGTGACTATGGTGATAAGAATGTTTTTCACCTCGTTGATGAAGAGGCTTCCTCCTTCCTGTGTCTGTTGCAGCTTGATGGAGGCTATGTTGGTCCGGAACAGGTCTGCCTGTGTGTCTTCCCATTCCCATCGTTTGCGTTGCTCGCAGTTTTGCAGCTTGATGTCCTGCATGCCGTCTATAATCTGGATGGTCTTGTTCTGCCTTCGTGCGTAGAGGTCGAAAAATTCATAGTCTATGGCTTTGCGCTTCTGCAGGAAGGCACAGACCCACAGCGCATATATCAGGCATCCGCCGGCAAAGATGGCGAAGACCGGTGCATGGTAGTAGAGCAATACGCCTCCGAATATGAGAAAACTGAAGACGGAGAACAGCGTATTCAGTGTCTGTGCAGCCAGAAACTGTTCCAGGCGTTGGTGGTCGTTGATGCGTTGCATCAAGTCCTCCTTCAGTTTGCTGTCGAAGAATGCCATCGGCAGTTTCATCAGTTTCAGGAAGAAGTCGGAGAGCAGGGCTATGTTGATGCGCACGCTGATGTGCAGCAACAGCCACCGGCGTATGAAGTCCACCGAGGTTCTGCCTGCCGCCAGCATCAACTGTCCCAACAGGATGATGTAGATGAGGCTCAGGTTTTTTTCCGCTATTCCCTTATCTACAATGGCTTGCGTGAGGAAAGGGAAGGCCAGTTGCAGTGTGCTGCCTATCGCCAATCCGATAACCAGCTGCACAAACAGGCTTCTATAGCCTTTCAGGTAGTTCCGAAGGAAAGACAGGGAATGCTCTGTACCCGCTTCTCCTTTCAGGGAGTAGAAGAGAGAAGTGGGTTGCAGTGCCATCAATATCCCTTTTGCGTCTTGCGTGTCGCTGCCGGATGATGCCCATGCCTTGCGAAAGTCTTCTTCGTCTATGGTGAGCAGATGTCTTCCCGGGTCGGCGATGTGGAATTTCAGTCTGCCTTTTCGGTTTTTCTCTATCCGGTATAGCACAACAAAGTGGTCTTGGTTCCAGTGCAGGATGCATGGAAAAGGATGTTGCTCCACCAGTTTCTCCACACTCATCCGTCCGCAAACCGTCTTGAAGCCGATTTTAAGGGCCGCTTCGTTCAGGCTTAGCATGGAGACCCCGTTGTGCCCCACGGCGCATAGCTGGCGCATGGCTTCGGCAGAGTACATCTTGCCGTGGTGATGGGCTATCATGCGGAGACAAGTGGCTCCGCATTCCATTGCGTCCGGTTGTTTGATGTGGTGGAAACGGGGTTTGAATATCATATCAACGATATGCGAAACTTTAATTACTAGTTGACACCGATGCTTTGCAGCGTGTTGTCATCATTATAGAACTGCTTCTTCTGTCTCCATTTGTGTTCCACCTTGTTCTTGAACGCATAAGATACGCCGATTAGAAGCATGGGCGAGCGGTCGGTCATGCGCGAACTGTTGTACGAAGTGTATTCCTTGTCTTTCGTCCATGATTTCGAACGCATGCCGCTTCCTATGAACGATTGCGCCATCAGATAGACCCGCCAGCTCTTGGGCAGGTTCCAGGAGAGGTTGGCGTTGCTCCAAGGAATTCCTTCCGATTTTGTGGTATAGCCGTAACTTTTGGTTTGGTATCCCGCATTCAGCGAGAGCGATACGCGCTTGTAGTATAAATAGGTGTTCAGGTTGAAGTTCCATGTTTCCGCATGGTCGAAGGCCATGTCTTTCTGGAATCTCCTTTGGTAGTAGGTGCTTATACCTATGTTGCCGAAAGGCAGGTTGTAGTTGGCGGAAGTGCCTGCGGTCAGGAAGTTCGCACACAAGAAGTTCCGGTACGATTGGATGTAGATGTCATCCTTCATCGTGCCGACGGCGTTGATTAGCTTGGACGAGTAGCTGTAAGTGAGGTAAGGTTCCAGGTACAGCTTCTTGTAGCTGAGTTTGTACGAGAGCCGGATTCGGTCTTGGTAGCTTGGAGTCAGATACGGGTTTCCTTGCGTGATGTACAGGCTGTCGGTGGATGTGTTGCGTGGGTTCAGCATCCCAAGGGAGGGACTGTAGCGGAAACGCTGATAATTCAGGTTCAGGGTGTGTTTCCGGTTGAACTTATAGGCCAGTGCCGCAGCGGGCAGCACATCTATGTAGTGGTTTTTCACCCCGTCCGCTTCGGTGAACAGCATGTCTATGCCTATCGAGAGCGTATAGTTGAATTTGGCTCCCGAACGGTTGTTGTTGAAGCCTGCATACAGGTACTCCTGCCACTTTGTGTAGTTGTATACCGGGAACAGGTCTTTCGTGTCATCGATGTTGGTACTGGAAAAAGAAGTGTTCGAACCTGCGGTCAAGGAGTATTTGCCTTGCAGCAGGTTGGTGTAGTCCAAATCCACTTTTCCGAAATGGCGGTCGTTGCTGAAGTCCATCAGGTTGTGGTATTGGTAGAACGCATTCTGCTCTTTCTGTTCTCCGGTGGAGCCGGACGAGCTGTAGGCATAGTTTCCGGTAGTCTCCAGCCACTGCTGCTTACTGAATGAGTGCTTGTAGTAGAGGTAGGCGGTTGCCAGGTGGTATTTATTGTCCGATTCCTTGTAGGAAGTGTTCTCTGATGATTGTTGCTTGTCGAGGTATTCCACGCTTCCTTGTCCGCGGTCTTCGGTGTCCGTGGGGTTGGCAATATATTTCACTGTGAATGCGGCATAGTCTTTGTCAGAGAAGATGCGGTCGCCGCCCAATCCCACATAATAGCTGTTGGAGTTATAGAAACACTCTGTGGAGGTCTTGCGAGCGATGTTTCCCGACCGGCTTTCCGAGTATCGGTCGCTCTTGTCATCACAGAAATAGAAATGCTGCAGATTCAGATACAGGGATGACTTGGCGTTACCCAGTTCCACACCGGCTCCTGTCACTCCGTGGCGGGAGGTGACGGCGTGTTGCGTGTAGCCGTTTCCATTGACATAGGTAGGGAGTCCGGTACGTTTCAAGTGGATGTTCACGATGCAGGTCACGCCTTCTTCGCCCATGTAGCGTGCCGATGGCGTATCGATGATTTCTACGGATTCTATCAGTTCGGGACTCAGTACTTCTATGTAGCCCGGGCGCTTGATACCGTCTATCAGAATCAGGGGCTTTTCTCCCGTAAGCAGGCTGATGCTGCGAGAGACGGGGTTCACGGTCAGTTTGGGAACCTCCACCAGCGCTTCATAGGCGGTCTGTGCCTTCTTGGCATGTTCGGACAAGAAGAAAGTGGTGCTTCCTGCCCCGCTCTTCACGATGTTGCGCTTGTCGCCCGTCACGGTGACCTCTTCCAACTGTGTGGCATCCTCTTCCATAGTGAACTGGGGCAGGCGGATGTCTCCCGCTAACTTGAAGGAATGCTCTATCGGCTTGAATCCTACCATGGATATGCGGCAGGTGTAGTCGCCCGGTTGTAGGCCTTTCACGTAGAAGTCTCCTTTCTTATTGGTGATGCCTCCTCCTGCCAGTGTATCGGCTTGCAGGAAATAGACGGTACAGCCTTGCAGGGGAGATTTGTCTTTGTCCTTCACGTTTCCGTTCACGGAGGTCTGGGCGTGCAGGAGGGAGAGGTTGCACGCGATGGTTGCTATAAGCAAAAGAATGCGGTTCGTCATTTTTTTTGTAAAAATTTTAGATAAGTACAATTTGGGGGTAACATGGATATTGTATATTTATTCCCTTACATTTACTTTAATTTCCTTCGCTTCACAGTCTTTTGTTCCATAAAACATTTTTCTTTGTCTCCATTTTTGTGCTACCTTGTTTTTAAAGGAATAGGTGACGTGCATCTGGAGCATGGGGTTACGGTCAGTCATTCTTCCAGCAAAGAACAATCTGTAATTCTTGTCTTTTGCCCAAGTTCTGTAATTCTTTTTGCTGAGTATGAAGTTTTGTGCCATTAAGGCAACTTTCCATCCTTTGGGCAGGTTCCAAGAAAGATCAGCCTGGCTCCATAGATATTTTTCTATTTTTTGAGTAAGTGTGTATCTGTCGGGAGAATATCCGCCGGCTAATCTTAAAGAGACATTCTTGTAATAGAAGTTCCCGTTGAAGCTGATTTCCAAAGATTCACCATTGAATGCCATTCCTTTTTGAGATTTTTTTTGATAATTGCCCATCATGTTTATGTTACCGAAAGGAAGGTTGTAGTTGAGGATGGCACCGATTTTCAGGAAGTTGGCGCAGAGTAGATTTTGGTAAGTACTGATATATACATTATCTTCCATGTAGCTTACACCGGAAATGATGTCGGAAGAATAATCGTAACTGATGAAAGGCTCCAGATAGAGTCTTTTGTAGTTGAGCCGATAGGCAAATTGGACATGGTCCAGAAATTGCGGAGTCAGGTAAGGATTACCTTGTTGTACATATAGGCTGTCTGTGGACGTGTTGCGGGGATTTAGCTGTCCGGCAGATGGACTGAAACGTGCACGGCTGTAGTTCAGGCTCAGCGTATGTTTTTGGTTGAATTTGTATGTTAGTGCCAAGGCTGGTAGTACGTCTATGTAGTGGTTCCTGCTTTGGCCTGCTTTTGTGAACAGCATATCCATCCCCAGTGAGATGCTGTAGTTGAACTTGGAACCGGAACGGTTGTTGTCGAAGCCTGCGTACAGATACTCTTGCCATTTCTTGTAATGATAGACGGGAAATTTTTCCGCCATGTCATTTATACTAATGCTGGAATAAGTGGAATTGGAGCCTGCGCTAAAGGTATATTTATTCTTGATGATGTTTGTATAGTCCAGGCTCAACTTGCCAAAATGGTTGTTGTTTTTCAGATTTATCAATTTGTTGTATTTATAAAAGTCGTTGACATCATCCTGTTCTCCTTCGGAGCCGGAAAAACCGTAGATGTAATTGCTGGTAGCTTCTAAGGTCTGTTTTTTACTGAATGTATGTTTGTAGTAGAGGTAGGCGGTGGCTTGGCGGTATTTGTTGTCGTTTTGCATACGGCTGATGACGTTTGACTTCCTGCCATCGGACAAGTATTCCATACTTCCTTTAGATTCCATTCTTCTGTCCGATGGGGCTTCCACGTATTGTATATTGAAAGCTGTATAATTTTTGTTTGAGAAGATGCGATCGCCCCCTATTCCTGCATAATAGCTGTTTTGTGTAAAGTTTCGTATTTGGGATAGTTTTTGTAAGATATCTCCCGATTGAGTTTCTGAATAGTAATTACTTTTTTCATTCGCGTAATAAAAATGTCTGGCGTTCAGATATAATGACGAGTGCGTGTTTCCTGTTTCAAGATTGACACCTGTCGTTCCATGTCCGGAAGTTACGGCATGTTGTGTGAATACGTTTCCATTAAAATAACTGGGGGTAGGTATCCGTTTTAAATGGATGTTGAGGATGCAACTTGTTCCCTCCGATCCTAAGTAGCGTGCGGACGGGGTTTCAATAATCTCTACTGACTCTATCAGTTCCGGTCTCAGTACATCAATGTAATTTGGACGTTTCACACCGTCTATCAGAATCAGTGGATTGTCTCCCGTGATGAGTTTGATATTGCGGTCGATAGGATTCACTAACAGCTTGGGAATCTCCACCAATGCATCATAGGCAGTCTGTGCTTTCTTGGCGTGTTCGGATAGGAAGAAGGTGGTGCTTCCCGCTCCGCTTTTCACGATGTTGCGTTTGTCGCCCGTCACGGTGACTTCTTCCAGCTGTGTGGCATCCTCTTCCAAGGTGAACTGGGGCAGACGGATGTCCCCCGCCAGCTTGAAGGAATGCTCTATTTTCTTGAATCCCACCATGGATATGCGACAGATGTAGTTGCCCGGTTGCAGACCTTTCACGCAGAAGTTCCCTTTCTTGTCGGTGATGCCTCCTCCTGCCAGTGTATCGGCTTGCAGGAAATAGACGGTACAGCCTTGCAGGGGAGATTTGTCTTTGTCCTTCACGTTTCCGCTCACGGAGGTCTGGGCGTGCAGGAGGGAGAGGTTGCACGCGATGGTTGTTATAAGCAAAAGAATGCGGTTCGTCATAGTAGCGTATGATTATTGATTAAACGAGTTGCTAATATACGCATTATTGAAACGATAGCGCATATAATCGGCAATATTTAACTCCATATTCTGTTTTTGGCAGAATCTTCTGAAGTCATTCGGGGTAGTTTCCAGTTGCTTCTGGCAGCAGGGTCCCCAGCATAACGGCAGGAACTTGCACTTCCTGCATAGGTCATTGTCATAAGTGACGATAGACAGGCGTTTGTCCAATTTGGGTTGGTTCCAGTGTATGTTTCCGTCGGGCGACAAGACTCCGTCTTGATGCTCCGTAGTGAAATCACGACCGGAACATTTATATACGGCGCCGTCGTAGGATATGACACATTGGTTTCGGACGGATGCCTTGCATGAATAACTCCTTCTGGCCATATTCATGTACGATACTTTGAAGCCGTTCAGCATCCACAGGTTGATAATCGATTTCAGTTCCTCGTTGTCATAGTTCATAAAAGTACCGGTTTGCCATACGCGTTCCAGATGAATGCCTATTTTGCGACGGTTCACGTCAATCAGGTCCTTTATCAGGTCTTTCATGTAGGGAAGAGTCTCATCATCGTAGTTGATACGCAAGTTGATATAGGTATTTTCCATCTGTTCGGTAAGCATATAGATGGTGCGTACCATGTTGTCATACGTGCCCTCTTTGGTTTCGGGTATGAATTTTATTTGGTCGTGCCGGTCCTTATATCCGTCTATGGATATTTGGAATGTGGCGTTTAAATCGTTGAACAGGGGAAGGGTGTCCGGAGTGATGCAAACGGCGTTGGTGACAAAGAAGAAAGAAACACGCTTCTGCCGGGCGGTGACGTATTGTTTGATTTGCGACAACAAGGGATATAGCTCTTCCTTAAAATACAACAAGGGTTCTCCTCCAAACAACTCGACGTTGAGGTAGTTCAGTTCCGGATTCCGGCTGAACAGCTGCTTTATGTATTCCAATATGGCTTGAGAATTTTCGGCGGTCAGATGGCTGCCTTGAATGTGCTTCTCAAAGCAGTACCAGCACCGCAGGTTGCAGTCTAAGGAGGGGAGCAGGGTGAGGTGGTAGGTGTAAGGCGAATTTATGCTTGCGTCATATTCCTGGCACAATTCCTGATACTCGTCTGTTTCATCTTCTACGATAAATTTGTTCTTTATCAAATCATTATATGCTTTGGGAGATTCTTGGGAGAGCTTCTGCAGATTGTTTTTTAGCAACTCGGCGTCTGCATTTGAGAGGACACAGAACGAATCGCATTTGGTATTGTAACAGATGACGTTGTTTTTGTTTTTAGTATATATATTGTAATAACTTACTTTCATAATAGATTTTGTATTTAAGGTGTAAAATGAGGGTGAAGTGTTTCACCCTCATTGATTTTCTACTGGGCAGGAGAGTTGTCGGCAGGGCTGTTACCTTCGCTAATACATCCGCATCCGGCTCCGGAACCGCACCCGCATCCACATCCGGCTCCGGAACTACATCCGCATCCACAACCGGCTCCGGTGCCACATTCACACCCGCAACCGGAACCGCTACTAGAGCTTGCAATTGTTCCTCCCAAGATGAACATAAGCTCATCTCCCATTACCTCTATGCCTTCTAATGGCAATAGAGCTTCTTTCTCTGTAATGAAATTTTTCATAATGATTTGGTATTAAAATTATTACTAAGCCGCATGGCGCGGTCAAAGTCGATGGTAAATATCCGTTTGTAATGTTCGTTCAACTCTTCCAGCAGGCATTGGTTGTCCTCCAGTTGTTCCAGCATTCTTTGATACAAGAGCTCGTTTTGTTGTCGGCAGATGGAGAATACTTTTTCTTTCAGATTCTCGGGAAGCAACAGCGCTGCAATCCATAAGCGGTTATACATCAACTCGTCTTGACATACTCGATAGGGAGAGCGCGTGCGGTAGATATGTCCTGCCTCAATATTCTTGATAAGCCGGCACCGGCCTCCTTCCATCCAGACTTTTAGCGATATATAAGTTTCGTCGAAACCATAACGGATAAGGCCTTCCAATCCACGGAGATGCATCCAATAGCGTTTGCTGGCGGCATAGGCTGCTCCAAACACGCACGGAATATCTATGAGCTCTTTCTCCGGTTCCGGTTTTTCTCCGAATATCCATTTAGGTCTCAGTAAGTAGTCGTCCTGAAACGATATGTAGGCACCATAAGACACTTCACGATCTGGAAGGGGGATTACCTCATCGCTTTCGTCTTTGATGAGAGCATACGTTTGGCAGCATAACAGCTGTCTGTCATCTTCGTTCAAATAACTTGCTATTTGTGCTGCCCAACCTTCCCGATAGAATCGCATGTGCGCGTCCAGAAACAGAAAATAGGGAGTTTGTATCAGGCTCACTCCCAAATCGCGGCAAGCAGCAATTCCAATTCTTTTTTCATTTCGGATATAGGCAACGGAGTAGGGCTTCAACATCTCTTCGTAGTCATACAGATGATTGGAAGCATCGTTGATTACCAATATATCTACTTGTTCCGCAGCATATTGGCGTACGCTCTCTACGGTTCGTGCCACTTCTATTCCTTCATTTAGAAAAGAAATGATTACTGTCAGCTGTTTCGTTGTGACTTCAGACATGCTTATTCGATATTCCTTATTCTACATCAAAGTAACCCCAATACTCATGCTTCCCGTCGTTTAATTCGAGAATGTAGGTTCCATTCTCAAGGTTCCCAAGAGGTAATTCATAAGTTTGTTGTGAAGAGAGGAAGATACTTTCTGATGAAATGATGTTTCCTTCTTCATCTTTGACGGTTACTTGGAAACCTTCTATCGAAATTTCGGATTGTAGATAGATGGTGCAGGCTTCGTAGTAGGCGGTTGGTTTTATAAGAATAGAACGCTCTTTTTCATATCCTGTATTTACTTTATGTAGCTGAATTTTCTCTTGATTAGCCCATATCCCTATGCAAAGTGATAGTGCGTAAATAATAATAAGCAAACGTTTCATAATAATATGTTTTGATTTTCGTCTGCGAATTTATTGGGTTTTAGTCGGTCTCCTATACGAAATCTGTGCGGTTTTTGTGCGGTTCTTGTTTTGTAATGCTATTTTGTGCGGTTTCTAGTGTGTGTTTGTGCTGTTTTTTGCAAGTGCTTATAGTGATTGAATGATTTTATCCCATTGTTCAGGTTTTCCTGTTTCCCCATGTGTTTTTTCATACAGCTTTTTGCGGGCAGAGACGATGGCAGATTTGCTCCTTCCGGTGAGCGTTGCGATGCCGGTTACATTGATTCCTATTTTGAGTAACAGGCAAATCTTCATTTCGATGTCACTTACGGGATAGATGGCTTGCAGGCGTGCAGTGAAATCTTTGTAGTAGCGGTTTATTTCGATGCGGAGCACTTCCCAGTCTTGGCTATTTACTATTTTATCATTGTTGGCAGCATCTATAAATTTGCTGTAAATTTCTGATTGACGGAAGGCTATTTCAGCTAAAGCTTGTTCCTTTTGGTCTGCTTCTATTTTGCTGTTCATGCGAAGTATTTGCTCTTTTTGGGCTAAAAGTAATTTTTGCATGTTGATGTTGGTTGTATTACTTTGTTGCAATTCTGTTTCCAACTTTTCTATTTTCAGTTTATTCTCTTTGATGAATTGGGCGCTTTTCTGATATTGTTCTTCTTTTTGTCGTTTTAATTCTTTCAAGCTGTTTTGTAATAATAGTTTCTTGTGTTTGTTGATGTGGAAATAAATGAGAAAAGCAATACACAAAATACTGGCGATTAAAAATATGGTCACAATCCCAAAATGTTGTTGTGCATTTTGGATTTTTAGACGGTTATTCTCTTTTTCGTGCAACTGATAGTTGTAGAGCGATTGTATTTTGCGGATGTTTTCACTATCCGTAATGGTTTTAATGGTATCGGTTAGTTCAATGTATTTATTAAGATGCTGTGAAGCAGATTGATTATCAAGTTGCTCTTGACTGATTTTCGCTAATTGCCAGTGGGCTGTCTGTTGTGCATAGATATCATTGGCTTTTAATATACTTTTATAGTGATATATGGCAGAATCTATTTTTCCTGTTTCCAAATATAAATTGGCAGTTATGAAATGTCTGTTTGTCTGTTGTGCAGGCCGGGGTGAATCTAAAGATTGCAAAGATATCAGTGCTGAATCATATTGTTTCATTTGTGTATAAAGGCTTACCAAAGCTGTTTGCGCCTTGTCCATTAGTTGTTTCTTCCCGATTTCTTTTGCTTGTATGTAGGCTTGTTTATAGTAGAATAAAGCACTGTCAGCATTGCCGAATGCGGTGAATGTATCTCCTATATCGCAAAGGTTGATAGCCATGCCTCTGTCATCTTTTAGAAGGACTTGATATTGGAAACTTTTTTTGTATGATTTCATCGCCTCTTCATATACGTCTTGATATAAGAACAATTCCCCCATTTGACTATAAATAACTTTGAGCAACTTGTAATCAGTCCCCCCTTCCAGCAGTTCCGCGGCTTTCTGATAATAGCCCAGTGCTTGCGGTGCATCTCCCAAGTCGGAATATACGCGTCCTCCGTAATAATAAGCTTCCGGCAGGTGTCTCTTGTCCTTCTTCGTTTCATAATAACGGAGTACTTGTTGTATCAGGCTGTCCGAGGTGTGCGTGATGTAGGCTTTGTCTCGTGCTTTTATGCTGAGCAGTTGATAGTACATCTGTGTGCTTTGTGGCTCTGTGAGGATGCTGTTTTTGAGTCGCTCCAGCAGGGTGCAGGCGCTGTCCGGGTGGGTATAGATCAGTGTGTCTGCCGCTTGCAGGATGGCGGGATAAGGCTTGCGGTGGCAGGCTTGACAGCATAGGAGCAGGAGGCATACAGAAAGGAGTTTTATGGTTTTCATGCTATTGGTTCATTCTTTATTTGATGCAAATGAAGTAAAGAAAAAGAAAACCGCCTATTCGGGAAAGTGTTTTTGCTGATACTTAAATTTATTTAACGAATCCATCGTGTCAGGTAGCAGTTCTATTCACCCGATTGGAGTCCGATAGCTTGTAGGGCTGTACCTTGGTGCAGCCGCTCATCTGCATGCTTTCGGCTGCCGAATAGCCGTCTATGCTCAAGTTGCTCATTAACACATGAATCAGGCGTTTTTATACACCCGGTTGCACAAGAATATGTACGGAAACGGCGAATTTTATTCGTTAGATAGCTGTCTAACGAACGGAAAACGGATATCTAACGAATGGTAAACAGCTGTCTAACGAGTAGGAAACGGTTATATAACGAATTAAAAACAACGCTTAATGAGGTTAATAACCCTAAGAATGGGAATTAAAGGCAGGGAATTATCAACTCATTTTAATCTCATCCCACCTGCACCGGATTCCACGTTCCGAACCGTTGTTGTCTGATGGTATTGATACCTGCGTTCACGATATACCGACAAGTCTCGGCCATACTTCCGGCAAAACCCGGAAGAGCGCAGTTGCGATTTTTGGCCGTTTTAGTCTTTTATTGAAAAGAAATGTCTATTTTTGTTCTTGATATTCACCTGAAAGGCATAAGAAGATGAGCAACAAACTTTATCCCATCGGCATCCAGAACTTCGAGAAACTCCGTAAGAACGGCTATCTCTACATAGACAAGACCGCACTGGTCTATCAGTTGGTGAAAACCGGCAGCTACTATTTCCTGAGCCGTCCCCGGCGTTTCGGCAAAAGCCTGCTTATCTCGACCTTCGAGGCTTACTTCCAAGGAAAGCGCGAACTGTTTGAAGGACTTGCCATCGAGCAGCTGGAGAAGGAGTGGAAACAGCATCCCATCCTGCACCTCGATCTGAACATCGAACGGTATGATACGCCCGAAAGCCTGGATAAAATACTAAACGACAATTTGATGCGCTGGGAAAGCCTGTACGGGAGCAGTCCGTCCGAAAGTTCATTTTCCTTGCGTTTTGCAGGCATCGTCCGGCGCGCCTACGAACAGACAGGACGGGGTGTTGTCATCCTTGTGGACGAATATGACAAGCCCATGCTGCAAGCCATCGGCAACGAAGCCCTGCAACGCGAGTTCCGCAACACGCTGAAACCATTCTACGGCGTGCTGAAGACGATGGACGGTTGCATCCAGTTCGCCTTCCTGACCGGAGTCACCAAGTTTGGCAAGGTCAGCGTGTTCAGCGACTTGAACAACCTGAACGACCTCTCCATGTGGGACAAGTATTTTGACCTTTGCGGCATCAGCGAACAAGAGTTGCACCGTTATTTGGAGACAGAGATGCACGAATTCGCCGAGGCGCAGGGCCTCACGTATGAAGCCTTCTGCCGGAATTTGAAAGAATACTATGACGGTTACCATTTCACCGAAGATACTCCGGGTGTTTATAATCCTTTCAGCCTGTTGAACGCCTTTGCGCGCAAGAAGTTCGGCAGCTACTGGTTCGAGACCGGAACCCCCACTTACCTCGTGAACCTGCTGAAGAAGCATCACTACAACCTGGAACGCATGGCCAGCGAAAAGACCGATGCCGATATACTGAACAGCGTTGATTCGGAATCAACCAACCCCATTCCGGTGATTTACCAGAGCGGGTATCTCACTATCAAGGGTTACGACGAACGCTTTGGTATCTACTCTTTAGGCTTCCCGAACCGTGAGGTGGAAGAAGGCTTTGTCAAATTCCTGCTTCCGTTTTATGCGAATACCAATAAGGTGGAAGCTCCTTTCGAAATACAGAAATTTGTCCGTGAAATAGAATTAGGCGATTGCGACGCCTTTTTCCGCCGCCTGCAAAGTTTCTTTGCCGACACTCCCTACAAACTGGCGCGCGACCTGGAGCTTCATTATCAGAACGTACTCTTCATCGTCTTCAAGTTGATGGGATTTTATACGAAAGTGGAATACCACACCAGCGCGGGGCGCATTGACTTAGTGATGCAAACCGACAAGTTCATCTACATCATGGAGTTCAAACTGGAAGGCACCGCCGAAGAGGCGTTGCAGCAAATTGAGGAGAAGCGTTACGCCCTTCCCTTCGAGGTAGATCCGCACCGCTTGTTCAAGATAGGGGTGAACTTCAGCAACAAGGAGAGGAACATCGAGAAATGGATTGTGGAGTAAGAAACAAGAATTATGTGTAACTTTGCGTAAACCTGTAACAACCAACCGAATTAATATGGAACCGAAAGCACGCAGGTATCCGATGGGGATACAACATTTCGAGCAGTTACGCAACCTGGGTTGCGTGTATGTGGACAAGACGGAGCTGATTTACCGGCTGGTAAGCACCGACCAAGTCTATTTTCTCAGTCGTCCGCGCCGCTTTGGCAAGAGCCTGCTTATCAATACCCTGGAGTCTTATTTCCAAGGGAAGAAGGAACTCTTCAAAGGCTTGGCGATGGAGCGCCTGGAGAAGGAGTGGACGGCTTATCCGGTGCTACACATCGACTTCAGCATCAGCAAGTATCTGACAGCTCAGCATCTGCACAGTGCCATCAACAGTTTTATGAGGGAATGGGAAAAGGAGTACGACTGCCCGCCTGTTGACGATATTTTCAGCGTGCGCCTGCGCAATGTCATCATGTGTGCCTACCAGAAGACCGGCAAACCGGTGGTGGTGCTGGTGGATGAATACGACTCGCCCCTGCTCGACACCAATAGCGATACGCCCTTGCGGAACGAGTTGCGCGGCATCATGCGCGACTTCTTCAGCCCCTTGAAGAACATGAGCAACTACCTCCGCTTCCTCTTCATCACAGGCATCAGCAAGTTCAGCCAGTTGAGCATCTTCAGCGAGCTGAACAGCCTGCAAAACATCAGTATGCGTGATGACTACAGCGCCCTCTGCGGCATCACAGAGGAAGAGTTGCTGACCCAGTTGAAACCGGATATCGAGCAGATGGCTACCGCCAACGGCGAGACTTACGAGGAGGCGTGCGCCCACCTGAAACGCCAATACGACGGCTACCACTTCAGCGGCCGCTGCCCGGACATCTACAACCCTTACAGCCTGTTCAACGCATTCAATTCCAAGGAGTACAAGAACTACTGGTTCTCTACGGGCACGCCTACCTTCTTGCTTGACATCCTGCGGGAAGCGGATTTCGACGTGCGCGCCTTAGATGGGCTTGACGCCACTGACGAACAGTTCGACGCGCCCACGGATTTGATTACCGACCCCATCCCCGTGCTCTATCAGAGCGGCTACCTCACTATCAAGAAGTACGACCCTCTGTTCCGTTCCTACCGCCTTGCCTATCCTAACAGCGAGGTGCGCTACGGCTTCACGGAGTCCCTTCTGCCTCACTACACCCGGCGCTTTCCGCGCGAGAACACCTTCTATATCGTCTCCTTTATCAAAGACCTGATGAAGGGTGACATCGAAAGCTGCCTGGAGCGCACCCGCGCCTTCTTTGCCTCCATCCCCCACGATCTGGAGAACAAGACGGAGAAGCATTACCAGACCATCTTCTACTTGCTCTTCCGCCTGATGGGGCAATACGTGGATGTGGAGGTGAAGAGCGCCATCGGTCGTGCGGACATGGTGCTGAAGCTGCAAGATGCGGTTTATGTTTTCGAGTTCAAGTACGATGGTACGCCCGAGGAGGCTTTGGCGCAGATTGAGAGCAAGCAGTATGCCATCCCCTATCAGGCGGACGGCAGGCGGGTGGTCAAGGTGGGCGTGAACTTCGACAGCGCCACGCGCACCATTGGTGAGTGGAAGGTAGGTTGATTCTTTTTTTTGAAGGAGTTATTCGGGAGTTAGAAGAAATAAAAAGGAGGTGTGTCAAAACGAAAAGGAACCGACATAATGATAGATTTTAGGCACGGAAGTCTTAGAATTCCGTGCCTAAAAGAAAGTGAAATGCATGTTTTGACACACCTCCTTTTAACTTTTGGAGGAGCGAGGTGGAGTGTTGACTTCCTTTGGGCTCCTTCTGGTTTTCTTTAAAGGAACTATTCTTTCTTGGCGGCTGTTTTCGTCGTCTTGCTGCTTTTCACCGCTTTGGCGGTTCGTTTCGGCTTGCTCGATGCCTTCTCGCTTTGCAGCTTGATGATGCCCATGCAGGCTTGCAGATTCAGGTCTTCGGGGACGATGTCTTTCGGAATCTTATAGTTGCTGCCTTTGTAGGCGATGTAGGGGCCGTAGCGACCGTTCAAGATTTCCAGTTCGGGCTCTTCTTCAAACTTTTTGATGTGTCTCTGGTTTTCGGCTTCCTGCTTCTTTTGCAGCAGCTCGATGGCTTCTTCCAGGGTGACGCTCATCGGGTCCATTGTCTTGAGCAGGGAGGCGTACATGCCGTTGTGCTGGATGTAGGGTCCGAACCGTCCTGCACCGACAATGACTGTCTTGCCTTCGTATTCGCCGAGGGTGCGGGGAAGCTTGAACAACTCGATAGCCTCTTCCAGGGTGATGGTTTCGATGGACATGTCTTTCTTCAGCTGGGCGAAGCGCGGTTTCTCCGTGTCGTCGGCGGTACCGATTTGCGCGACGGGCCCGAAGCGTCCGATCTTGACGGCAACCTGTCTTCCTGTGGCAGGGTCGGTTCCTAAGACACGTTCGCCTGCCTTGTGGGCGCTTTTGGCGGCAAGGGTTCTTTCCACCGAAGGATGGAAGTGCTTGTAGAAGGTCTTCAGGATGCTGGTCCACTGTTTTTCGCCTTCGGCTATCTCGTCGAATTGTTTCTCAACGTTGGCGGTGAAGTTATAGTTGAGGATGTCGGGGAAGTACTCTATCAGGAAGTCGTTGACCACGGTGCCCGTATCGGTGGGGAGCAGTTTGCCTTTTTCTGCCCCTGTGATTTCGGTACGGGTGGTGTCGGCGATGGTATGGGTGTCGCTTTGCAGGGAGAGCACGTTGTAGGGGCGTTCTTCGCCCTCTTTCTCACCTTTCACCACGTATTCGCGTTGCTGGATGGTGGAGATGGTGGGAGCGTATGTGGACGGACGGCCGATGCCCAATTCCTCCAGTTTGCGCACCAGACTTGCCTCGGTGTAGCGGGCGGGATGTTGCGTGAAGCGTTCGGTAGCGGTAATGTCCTTGTATTGTAGTGCCTGTCCCTCTTTCAACGGGGGCAATAGGTGTGTTTCGTCCTCCTGCATTTCCGCGTCTTCATCGTATGACTCGCGATAGACACGCAGGAATCCGTCGAACTTCACCACTTCGCCGGTGGCGGCGAATGTGTCCGGTTCGTTGTTGATATTGATGGTGACAGTGGTCTTTTCCAATTCAGCTTCCGCCATTTGCGAGGCGATGGTTCGTTTCCAAATCAGGTCATACAGCCTTCTTTCCTGTGCCGTGCCTTCGATTTTGGTATTTTCCATATAGGTGGGCCGGATGGCTTCGTGCGCCTCTTGTGCTCCTTTGGTTTTGGTGGCGAAGTGGCGGGTATGCACGTAGCGTTCGCCCATCAGGTCAACGATGGTCGTTCGGCTGGCGTTGACGGCAAGCTCGGAGAGGTTGACGGAGTCGGTACGCATGTAGGTGATCAATCCGGATTCGTACAGACGTTGTGCCACCATCATGGTTTGTGCTACGGTGAATCCCAGCTTGCGGGCGGCTTCCTGTTGCAGGGTCGAGGTGGTGAAGGGGGCGGCAGGGCTTTTTTTCAACGGACGGGTGGTGATGTCGCTGATGGTAAAGGTGGCCGACTTGCAGCTTTCCAAGAACTTCTGCGCCTCCTCCTTGGTTTTGAGACGGCGGCTCAGTTCGGCTTTCATTTCCACCCATGCGCCGTTGGCGTCGGGGACAAGGAATACGGCGGTGACACGGTAGGCGGCTTCTGTCGTGAAGGCATGTATCTCGCGCTCACGCTCCACGATGAGGCGCACGGCGACGGATTGCACACGTCCTGCCGATAGGGCGGGCTTCACCTTCTTCCACAATACGGGCGAGAGTTCGAAGCCTACGATGCGGTCCAGGATGCGGCGTGCCTGCTGTGCATCGACCAGATTGATGTCGATGTCGCGCGGGTGCTCGATGGCTTTCAGGATGGCTCCTTTGGTGATTTCGTGAAAAACGATGCGTTTGGTATGTTCCGGCTTCAGTTTCAGCACCTCATACAGGTGCCAGGCGATGGCTTCTCCTTCGCGGTCCTCATCGGAAGCCAGCCAGACGATATCGGCTTGTTCGGCTTCTTCTTTCAGTTGGGCCACGAGCTTCCGCTTGTCAGCGGGAATTTCGTAATGCGGATTGAAGTCATTGTCCACATCGATGCTGAATTCTTTCTTCTTTAAATCACGTATATGACCATAACTGGAAAGAACTTTAAAATCCTTTCCAAGAAATTTTTCAATGGTTTTCGCTTTCGCCGGAGACTCGACGATAACAAGATTTTTCTGCATATTTTTTCTTCTTTTGTGTGACTCCTGCCACCGGATTTGCCACAAAAGTAGGAAAAAAGCTTTTTTCCCACCTTATAATGGATAGATAATTTAGTAAAAAAGGTTTTTTTTGTTTGGAACACAGAGGCACAGAGACACAGAGGATTTAATTCTGATTTTATGAAAATCTCTGTGTCACCGTGTCTCTGTGTCTCTGTGTTCGATTTGAAAACTTAGAACAGGAAGCTTACTCCTCCTAAGAAATTGATTCCTTCGGAAGTGCATCCCTGGTAGTATTGATATTTTTTGTTCAGCAGGTTGTTGGCGCGGGCATAGATGGAGATGCCCGTGAAAATTTCATAGCTGCCGCTCAGATAGAGGTTGCTGACGGGGGCTTCCTTATGGCCCTCTGTCTCCTGACGGGCAATGTGCCGGTAGCCAATGCCGACAAGTACGGCAGAAACGGGACGCACATTCATGCGGAAGTTGGCCTCGAGCGCGGGTTTGAAGGGGAGCATGATGGTTTCGCGTTCTTTGTCGGTATCCCAATTGCGATAGAGGCCCGATGCGGAGAAGCTGACCAAGTCTTTGTAATCATAGCTTACTTCGGCTCCTGCGTAGATGTTGCTTGTATGGGCGGATGCAGAGCCTGGATAAACTCCCGACATATTTGCGTATGGGGCAAGCACGAGGTCGTTTTTCAAATCTTGATAACCTCCGTAAAGGTGGAGCCATAAGCCGGCTGCCGGACTTGCCTTGAAGCCGATGGCGGCATTCAGTTGCTCGTAGGTGGCATCAGGCTGGCCGGTTATAAGTCCGTAGGGATTCAGCATCTCCAAACGGCGGAAGTCGTTCGTCAGCTTGCCGCCTTTGGCTTGTGCATAGAGGGTGTAGCTGTCCGAGAAGGTGTATTCGGCCTGCACATCAGGTGCGGCACAGAACTTCTTGCCGAAGCCGAAAGCCAAATCGACGTGTGCGCCGAGGCGTACCTTCCAATCATCATTCTGGAGGAGGTAGTAGGGATTGAGCCCCAAATCGGTATGGTTTTTTAAAAGCTCGCCATTGTATATCGCATTGTCCATGCCGAGGCTCAAGCCAACCAGTTGCTCGTCGTTGATGTGGCCTGCCACGTCTGCTTTGGTACGGACAATGCCCTCTTTGGCCGTTCCGTTCGTGAAAGGAGAGTACTGACGTTCGTAGAACATCAGGTTTGTTTCTGCCTTGAACCGATAGGGCATATCGTTGTCTGTGGAGTTCACTCCGAAATGCACATCTCCCGAAGTGTATTTCTGCTTGTTGCGATAGTAATGATGGTTGAAGTTGCTCAGACCGAAGTGTCCGGCTACGTTCAAATCCACTTTGTTGAAAGCGTGCACGTAGTCCATGGCGGCACGTGTGCGGTAGAAATAGGAGTTCCACTTCTTGTCCGTTTCCGGCACCTCCAGTTTGCCGTCCATACCGTCCATGGCGAAGGTCAGGTTGAGGCGGTCTTTGGGGGAGAAGGCGAACAGGTAGTTGGCACGTGCGTCGAGGTTGCCGTAGTTGCCGTATCCCAGACGGGCATAGCCGGGCTTCGCCTTGTCCTGCGTCTCTTTTCCCGTGTAGGCCTGCATCGTGCCTGCGGGGATGTTATCCGATGGCATCAGGGTGGCATCATACTCTACCGTCTTCTTGCTGACGGTGGGCGTTTCCACTTTGGGGAGCACGTTCACTTTGGCGGCATCCCGGATGTCGGGGGTGTACTCTTGTTCCACCACGACTGTACGGACCAGTGTGGTGTCTTGCGGCTGTGTCTGGGCTTGCATTGTCAAAGGGAGCATCGCGAGGGCGACTCCTGCAAGGATGTATGTTGTCTTTCTCATATCTTTGTCTGTTTTTGTTTCTTTGTTTTTTTTAGTTAACGAGTTGACAAGGGACAAGTTAACTTATTCACTTGTTCATTTCAGCTTCTCCAACCGTTCGTTAATCATGCCTTCGATGTCATCATCGGCGTGATAGTTCTGTTGCAGGCTCAGGAGGTACTGGCGTGCATCGAGTTTCTTGTCGGTAGCCACATATACATCGGACAACAGCACGAAGCTGCGTGCCAGCCAGTAGGCGTGCGGCGTGCTTTGGTCGATGAAATCGAGTATCTCCTTTTCGGCAGCGGCGTAGTTGCCGGCGTTGTAGTGTTGCTGTGCCACCAGGTATTTGGCTTCGGCACCGTAGAGGGTACGGGTATCTTTGGCCAGCAGTTGCAGGTCGTCCATCGCCTTCTTGTCTGCTTTCTGGTTGAGATAAGCTTTGGCGCGGTAATAGAGTGCCTCGTTGCGCAGCTCCGGTGAGAGTTTGGCTTCGGCAAGCAGGGCGGTGGCGGCGTGGATGGTTTCCGTATCATCGTGCATCAGCGCTCCGCAACGCAACACGCCGAGGGTGCCGAGCTGGCGGCGTTCGGCAGTGGCGGCTTTGGCTTGCAGCTTCTTGTAGTCGGCAAGTGCCTCGTCGTATTGCCGGCGGTTGAAGAGGATTTCGCTGTGCATCAGCAAGGCTTCTTCCGAATAGGGGTTGTCGGGGTAATCTAATAGTTTGCCCGCATGCTCCAGTACAGCTTCTTCGTCCTGTTGTTCCTTGCCAATCACGCAGAGGTAATAGTGGGCGTTCAGGCTGAACGCTCCTGTGGGATAGCTTTGCAGGTAGCGCCGGAAGCTGGCTTGAGCGGAAAGGGGTTCGCCTTTCATATAGACCTTTTCGGCGGCGATGTAGGTCAGGGAGTCTTGCTCGTTCGGCTCAAAGCGGATGATGCCGGGCATCTGGGCGGCAAGGGCGGCAAATTCGTCCACCCGGTTGGCTTCCACATAGATGGACTTCAAGTCGCGCATGGCGAGACGCGCTTCTTCACTGCCGGGATACCGGGTGACTACCTGTTTGTAGGCTTCGATGGCGTGGTCATAGTCATCGTTCTGATAGTAGAGCAGGCCGATTTCCGTGGCGGCCTTGCGGCTGACGGGGCTTTCGGGATATTTGCTCAGCAATTCGCGGAAGGTGGCGATGGCCTGGCGGCTGTTGTTGCTCTGCACGTAGGAACGTCCCTTCTCGTAGAGGGCGTTGACGGCGTAGGGCGAGTTGGGGTATTTGGCGGCAAGCCGGTTCAGCATGTTCACCTTCTCCGTATAGTCTTTCTGCATGCCGTAAACCAGTGCCAACTGATAGACGGCATAGTCGCCGGCAGGTGTGTTCAGGTTTTCGGCCTTGGCGTAGCACTGCTTGGCTTCCTCAAAACGGCGGACGCGCAGGTAGCAGTCGCCGATGCGGTTGTAGGCATCTGCCAGTGCGGTGGGGTTCTCGCCTTTCTCCAGTTGGATGAAGTTGCGGAACCGGCTTTCTGCCGTCGGGTAGTCTTTCTGGTGGAAAGCGATGTAGGCGAGGTTGTAGTAGGCCAGGGCGAACATTTCCGTATCTTTCCGGCGGGTGAGCGACAGGTAATTGTTGAAGTGGTGGGTGGCTTCCGGCATCCGGTTTAGCCGGTAGTAAGACTCGCCTAACCAGTAGCAGGCATCGGCTTTGGTCTGGAGATTGTATTGTCCCAATGCTACACTCTGGTTGAAATAGCCGATTGCCTGTTCAAATTGGGTGTTGGCGAAGGATTGTGTCCCAAGTTGGAACAGAATCTTCTGTTTGGCTTCCAGAATTGACTTGCCCGGGTGGGTGATGCGTTCGATGGACTTCAGGGCAGCCTCGTAGCTGCGGGTATTCATATAGACTTCTACCAGGTAGTTGCTGATGCGGTCGGCGTAGGGTGAGTTGGGAAAGTCGTTCAGGAATTTCTCGAATACCGTCACCGATTCGCCGAAAGCGGAGTAGGAGGTCTCGTGGATGCACAGCGCATAGTTGTAGGCGGCCTGTTCCTTGATTTTCAGGTCGGCGTCGCTGGCGGCGGCGAGTTCAAACGCCATACGTGCTTTGGGCTTGTCGGCCAGTTGCAGATAAGCGAGCCCCATGTGCAGGTAGGCGTTCTGCGAGAGGGCGTCCTCCTCGATGGTCACTTTGCCGAGATGGACGGGCACCTGCGAATAGACACCGCATTGGTAGCATGCCATACCCATCATGTAGAGGGCGTCCCGTCTGTCGGGGGCGGACTCACCGTTCTGGTCCAGATAGGTTTGGAACGAGTTCATCGCTTCGTGGTACTTGCCGAAGTGGTACTCCGCCGTACCGATGATGCGGCTCATTTCCGCGGCATGTCCGGCATCCAATCCGCGGGAGTGGGCGGACAGTGCGTTCTGCGCCACAATCTCCGCCTTGTCGTACTGCTTTTTCTGCAAATAGATTTCGGCGATGTAGTAGGGGACCAAGCTTCTGTATTTGGCATGGTCTTGCAAAGAGAGGAATCCTTCCAGGGCTTCGTCCAGCCGTCCTTGCGTGTATCGTATATAAGAGAGGTAGTAGTTGCAGTCTGCCGCATACTTCCTGCCGGTGCTGCGCAAGGTCTCGAACCAGGCGGCCGCTTCCTTCACATTGCCCGTTTTCAGGTGGCAGGTGGCAAGGCGGTAGGTCATGTCGTCCCGCTCTTCCGCGCTCAGCAGGTCGAGTCGGGCGGAGTTGAACATGGCAAGCGCATTGTCATAGTCACCGTCGAAGAAATATGCCGAGGCTATCAGGGCGTAGATGCGGTTGGCGTGCGGGGTGTCGGGATATTCGTTCAGGAAGGCGCGCAGCAGGCCGATGCTTTTCGGATCTCTGAGCTCATAGGCGGCGCACACCAGCATATATTCCGCTTCCAGTCGGTCGCCTACGTCGGGCAGCGGTTGGTTTTCCTTGCTTATCAGGCCGATGTAGCTCTTCAGCGGGGCGATGGCGGCGGCGTATGCCTTCTGTTGGAACAGGGTTTGTCCCTCCTTGTAGAGTCGTTGGGGGGAAGTCTCTTTCTCGTCGGTTTGTGCGTGGACGAGTAGGGGGGCGCAGCAAAGCGCCGTGCAAAGTATGCGTGAAATTCGATGTTTCATCTTCTATCTGAATAGGTATTTCGCAAAAATACGGGTTTTAGTCCGTTTTTGTTTTACATATTTGTTTTTTTTAGGAAAACACGGGCTTCCGGGCGTTCTAAACAGTTGTCTCGCAGATCCTCTCTATTCCTCTTCGGATGGAGGCGAGCCCGAAGTCGGTGGGATTGATTTTATCCGGCGGAAGGAAGAACAGATCGGCGGCATCGTCCATCGCTTGGAAGTGGCGGGTGTCTGCCACCGTGCAGCGGTAGAACATGTCCAGCGTATGTACCGGGAAGCCGGAATAGATGTAGATGTTGGGCAACGAGAAGAGGTATTCTACCTGCGTCACGTCCAGCCCCGTCTCTTCTTTAACCTCACGGGCTACGCCTTCTTCGCCTGTCTCGAACATGTCGATGAAGCCGCCGGGTAGGTCGAGGGTGCCTTTGGCGGGCTCTTTGGCGCGGCGGCACACCAACAGCTCGCCCTGCTCATTGAAAATCAGTGCCACCGTGGCCGATGACGGATTGAAATAATAGACAAAACCGCAGTCGGCGCACTGCTTCGATTTTTCGTTGTGAACCTCAAAACGGGCGGAGCCGCACTTCGGACAGTATCTGAATTGAGTAAGAGGATGTTCCATGCTTGTGAATCGTTTGGTTTCGGGAGACAAAGGTAGTGTAAATCGGATGTATTGCAAGATTATTTGGGAGGAATCGTGAGAAGGCTTATATTTGGGGACTCTTTTGTGATGGATGCGGCGATGCCGTTCCGGTAGAAACTATTATCTGATAATCTTATTATAATGAAAAATACCTTGACCGTCTGGCTCACTTCTTTTGTCCGGTTGTTTTTCCCGCGCCATTGTGTGGTGTGTGGGAGGCCTTTGCTGGAGGCTGAGGAGGGAATCTGCCTCCGTTGCAACATGGATATGCCCCGGACGAATTATCATCGTCGCAAGGACAATCCTGCGGAGTGCTTGTTTTTGGGGGGAATGTCGCCGGAGCGTGCCACCTCCTTGTTCTTTTATCGCAAAGGAAGCGACTTCCGCCACGTGGTGCATCTGCTGAAGTATAACGGCCGGAAAGATTTGGGCGAGATTATGGGGCGTCTGATGGCGGCGGAATTGTCGGAGGCCGGCTTCTTCCGCGGGGTGGATGTACTGATTCCCATCCCCCTGCATCCCTTTCGGCAGCGGGAGCGGGGCTATAACCAGAGCGAGTGCATAGCCCGCGGCATCTCTGCCGTGACCGGCATTCCTGTTGACGCTTCTTCCGTGCGGCGTTGCAAATATACAGAATCGCAGACCCGCAAGTCCGTCTATGAGCGTTGGGAGAATATGAAAGGCATCTTCTCTCTTTCTTGTCCCGAACGCTTTGTCGGAAAACACATCCTGCTGGTGGACGATGTGCTGACCACAGGAGCCACCACCACCGCTTGCGCCGACGCGTTTCAGGGAGTGGAGGACGTGCGTTTCAGCGTTTTGACATTGGCGATAGCAGATTAGCCTGCCCGCTCTTCACCATTGCCGCTTACCGTTCGTTTTTCGCCTTATAGGCCAGCGCATACATTCGCATCTGCTTCACCATGGAGAGCAATCCGTTGCTGCGGGTGGGGGAGAGGTGGTCTTTCAGTCCGATTCGGTCGATGAAGTAGAGGTCGGCCTCCAGTATCTCGTCCGGCGTATGGCCGGAGAAGACTCTGATGAGCAGGGCGATGATGCCTTTCACAATCAGCGCGTCGCTTTCGGCCCGGAAGATGATTTTTCCGTCTGCTTCGTCTGCCTGTAGCCATACGCGGCTTTGGCAGCCTTCAATCAGGTTCTGTTCTGTCTTATATTGTTCGTCAAGCGGTTCCTGTTCGTTTCCCAAGTCGATGAGAAGCTGGTACCGGTCCATCCAGTCGTCGAAATCGTTGAATTCGGCGATTACTTCTTCTTGTACTTCGTTGATGCTCATATTGTTTTGGTTTTATAGTTTATTTTTTAGGGGGAGTTAACTTCCGGGTGACTCTTTCCACTTCATTATTGTTCCCTGTAAATCACCTCCAGCACGGTCTGTCCCACCGCGTTGAGCGTAGCTCTGTCGATGATGTCCATGTTGTCGTTCGTCGTGTGCCAGAAATCGCCGAAGCCACTGTCGCCGTTCGGGTCGTAGTTGATGATGTCCACGCACGGAATCTGGCGGAGGTTATAGACGTAGAGGTGGTCGTCCGTCACTTCGGTGCCCTTTTCTTTGGGGAAGAATCTAGCGAAGCCCAGGCTGTGTGCGGCATTCCATATCTTATCGACATACTTGCCTGCGGTCCGTTGGGAGAATTGCTCCTTGTAGAAGGTGGCTTCTTTGCCGCCTACCATATCAAGCAAGATGCCGAAACGGGCGTTGTAGTTCTCCACATGGGGCACGTGTCCCCAATATTGCGAGCCAAGGCACCATGTGTCGTTCTTGTAAGTCCCTTTGTAGAAGTAGGGCATGCCATAGTCTTCGGCATCGAAGAAGATGATGTCTATGCCGATGGCGGGAGCCTGCTGTTGCAGTTGGCGTGCCACTTCGAGCAGTACGCCCACTCCGCTGGCACCGTCGTTTACTCCCAAAATGGGGGTGCGGTGCTTCTTCTTGTCGCTGTCTTGGTCGGCGTAGGGGCGGCTGTCCCAATGGGCGCAGAGCAGGACGCGTCTTTTGCTTTCGGGGTTGTAGCTTCCGATGATGTTGCGTGCCTTCAGGATGGTGTTGTCATACGCCATCAGGTCGGCGTATTGGTTATAGACCTTCGCTCCGAACTGATCCAGTTTGCCGGCCAGAAACGTTCCACAAGCCTTATGTGCATCGGTGTTGGGCACCCGCGGGCCGAAATCCGCCTGTGCTTGGATGTATCGGTAGGCGCTGTCTGCATTGAACTGGGGGACGTTGGCGGGTGCTCCTGCTGTCGCAGGTGTTTCGTCGGCGCTGTTGGCGGCCTTGCCGCTGTGATTACTGCATGCCACTGCGGCTACTATCAGCAGCAGGAACAGCGGGATAAAGGTATAATTCCGTTTCATTCTTTATGGGTGTTAAAACTTAGTTTCACTTCTTTCTTGCCAACTTCCAGCTTCACTGCGGCGCCGTTTATCAGCGGCACGTTCATCGTGACGTGTCCGACGGGGAAGTTGAAGCATATCGGATAGTCGTATTCCTTCACCAAGTCGGCCAGTGCGCCATACAGTTCTTTGCCCAAGGAGTGGTTCTCCTCATATTCGGTGAACTGTCCGATGATGAGTCCCGACAGCTTTTCGAGCACGCCGCCCAGTTTCAGGTTATACATCATGCGCTCTACTGCGTGCGGGCGTTCGCCCACGTCTTCGATGAAGAGGATGGTTCCTTCGGCGGGGATGTCGTAGGGGGTGCCGCGCAGACCGTAGGCCACCGCCAGGTTGCCGCCGCGCAGGATGCCTTCTGCCTCTCCGCGGTGGTTCAGCTTGTGTGCCGGGCAGGTGTGGCAGAAGCGTTCTTCTTCGCATGGCAAGTTGCCGAAGAGGATGTCTTTTAATGCCTGCGTGCAGAAATCGTCTTCAGGCTCCACCGTCAGATGGCGTGCCATAGGGGCGTGCAAGGAGGCGAATCCTTGTTGCTGGAGTACGTTGTGCAAGGCTGTGATGTCGCTGAATCCGACAAGCCATTTGGGATGTTCCTTGAATCGGGTGAAGTCCAATTTGCCTACCAGATGCACGGCACCATAACCGCCCCTGCTGCAAAAGATGACTTTTGCCTTTTTATCGTCCAGTGCGTTTTGCAGGTCATCCAGACGTTGCCGGATGCTTCCCGCATAGGTCCCGTTCGAACCGTCCGCATGTTTGGCAAGTACCACTTCCAGACCCCAAGACTTCAACCGCTTTTCCGCGCCTTTCAGGAAGGACTTGTCAATCTTGCCCGAGGGGGAGAGGATGATGACCCGGTCGCCTTCTTGTAGGGATGGAGGGAAAATAAGACTGTCCATATCGTATGCTTTCAATGAATTTTCCGCAAATGTACACAATTCACCATAGAATGCACAGCCTTTTTAGTTTATTTTACCAGAGAGGGGCATGGCTTTTTCATTTACGGGAATTACGGGAGTTATCACTTCGCTTCGCTTCATTAGGAGTTAAAACCGATACTCTTGTGCCTGATGCCGTTACGAAAGTATTGGCTTTAACTTCTAAATTGACTTGTCGGCTGATAACTCCTTAAAGAACCATTTCTTCGAACAAAGTGTAAAAAAATAGCAGGGAAAATGGTGTGTATCTCGATGTTTTTTTAGATATTTGCTAAAAACTAACATTATGGAACCAATACGGAACTTTGACCAACTAACAGCCCACCTGAAGACCCTGAACAAGCGGAAACGCATTGCAGTGGTCTGTGCCAACGACCCCAATACGGAGTATGCCATCGCCCGTGCCTTGGAGGAAGGCATCGCTGAATTCCTGATGATTGGCGACTCTACCATTCTGGAGAAATATCCCACCCTGAAGCAATATCCCCAATACGTGAAGACGCTGCATATCGAAGACCCTGACGAGGCGGCACGTGAGGCGGTGCGCATCGTTCGCGAAGGCGGTGCCGACATCCTGATGAAGGGCATCATCAATACCGACAACCTGCTGCATGCCATCCTCGACAAGGAGAAGGGATTGCTGCCCAAAGGAAAAATCCTGACCCATCTGGCGGTGATGCAGATACCCACTTACGATAAACTGCTCTTCTTTTCCGATGCTGCGGTCATCCCCCGTCCCACGCTTCAGCAACGCATCGAGATGATTTGGTATGCCATTCGCGCCTGCCATCATTTTGGCATTGAACAACCACGCATCTCGCTGATACACTGCACAGAGAAGGTGAGCGCTAAGTTCCCTCATTCGTTGGACTATGTGAACATCGTGGAACTGGCGGAAGCGGGAGAGTTTGGCAACGTTATCATTGACGGACCGTTGGACGTAAAGACCTCGTGCGAAAAGACGAGTGGCAACATCAAGGGAATCGTGTCGCCCATTGACGGGGAAGCGGATGTGCTGATTTTTCCCAACATTGAGTCGGGTAATGCCTTCTACAAGGCGGTCTCCCTCTTTTCGCACGCCGATATGGCGGGGCTGCTTCAAGGACCCATCTGTCCGGTGGTGCTCCCTTCGCGCAGCGATTCCGGTTTGTCTAAATATTATAGCATTGCCATGGCGTGCCTGACAAGCTGATTTCATTTACTATTTTATACCTCGTAATTCGTATCTTGTAACTCGTAACTTGTATCTCGTATCTCGTAACTCATGAAAATACTAGCCATAAACCCCGGTTCCACTTCGACTAAGATAGCTACTTATGAAAATGAGACTCCCCGTCTGGTGCTCAACATCCGCCATTCGGTGGAGGAGCTTTCTGATTTTCCCCGTATCATCGACCAGTTCGAGTTTCGCAAGAGCTTGGTGCTGGAGGCGTTGGAGAAGAATGGGATTCCTTTTGAGTTCGATGCCATCGTGGGACGGGGAGGACTACTGAAGCCCATTCCCGGCGGTGTCTATGAGGTGAACGACGCGATGCTGGATGACATCGCCCACGCCATGCGCAGTCATGCCTGCAACTTAGGCTGCCTCATTGCTTCCGAACTCGCCGCGTTGCTTCCCGGTTGCCGGGCGTTCATCGCCGACCCGGGCGTGGTGGACGAGCTGGACGAAATATCGCGCATCACCGGTTCGCCTTTGATGCCTCGCATCACCATCTGGCACGCTCTGAACCAACGTGCCATTGCCCGTCGCTATGCTGCCGAACGCACGGTGGCGAATCCCGAACACCCCGTGCGCTACGAAGACCTGAACCTGATTATCTGCCATCTGGGCGGTGGTATTTCGGTAGGTACGCACTGCAAAGGCCGTGCCATCGATGTGAACAACGCATTGGACGGTGAGGGCCCTTTCTCGCCGGAACGGGCGGGAACCCTGCCTGCCGGGCAACTGATAGACCTTTGCAGCTCAGGTCGCTACACCAAAGAGGAGTTGAAGAAACGCATTTCCGGTCGTGCCGGTCTGGCCGCCCACTTGGGAACCACAGACGTGTCTGCCATTGTGAAGCGCATTGAAGCGGGCGACGAACATGCTGAATTGGTGCTGAACGCCCTGATTTATCAGGTAGCCAAGAGCATAGGAGCAGCATCCGTGGTGCTCTACGGAAAGATAGACGCCATCCTGCTGACAGGCGGCATGGCACATTCGGAGTACATCACTTCCCGTTTGCGGGAGCGTGTCTCGTTCCTTGCTCCTGTCTATGTCTATCCCGGTGAGGATGAGTTGGAGGCGTTGGTGCAGAATGCGCTGGGCGCTTTGCGGGGAGAGTTGCCGGTACAGGTTTATCAATGAAAGTATGGTCGGAATAGAGTTTGTCAAGACAACCAAATTGCGGCAACTTATTGCTCCTTATTTTGGATGGACCTCATTCGCATGCCAATAATCGGAATCACGGTTGCACAGGTTGCAGTTCTGCGTTGATGATGAATACGTTATACATGTCACGATAGGTGAATAGTTCCGAAAAAATAGCGAATGCTGGAAGTGGCAGAGTGGAAAAAAGATAAAAGCCCGATGGAACAACTCCACCGGGCTTTCTTCATTCTTTATGTGAGATAGAAAGAATTATTGTTGTCTTCTTTCGGGACGCTCTCTTCTTTCGGGGCGTTCGGCTCTTTCTGGTTTCGGAAGCAATACCTTGTGCGAAAGTTTGAACTTACCGGTCTTCGGGTCGATGTCAAGCAACTTCACGTCGATTTCGTCACCTTCCTTGATGCCGGCTTCTTCTACAGTCTCCAGACGTTTCCAGTCGATTTCGGAGATGTGGAGCAAGCCGTCCTTGCCCGGCAGGAACTCAACGAATGCACCGTAAGGCATGATGGAACGAACCTTACCCTTGTAAACCTCGCCCACTTCGGGAACGGCTACAATGGCCTTGATCAAGCGCATGGCATCATCGAT
Source organism: Bacteroides sp. (assembly GCF_029057325.1). GTDB lineage: Bacteria > Bacteroidota > Bacteroidia > Bacteroidales > Bacteroidaceae > Bacteroides. Next base: position 43,140 of record NZ_JAICZW010000136.1, read on the forward strand.
GCTCTGCTTGTTCGTGCCGGCAATCTCGATGCGGCCCACGTTGTCAATCTCTTCAATCGTGATGGTGGCGCCGGTCTCTTCCTGCATACCCTGGATAATTTTTCCGCCCGGGCCGATGACAGCGCCGATGAATTCTTTCGGAATGGTCATCGTCTCGATACGCGGAGCGTGCGGCTTCAGGTCTTCACGAGGCTCTGCGATGCACTCGGTCAGTTTGCCCAAGATGTATTCGCGGCCTTCTTTGGCTTGCAGCAATGCTTTCTCCAAGATTTCATAGGAAAGTCCGTCCACCTTGATATCCATCTGGGTGGCAGTGATACCGTCTTTCGTACCTGTTACCTTGAAGTCCATATCGCCCAAGTGGTCCTCATCGCCGAGGATATCGGACAATACGGCGTATTTGTCCTCGCCGGCGTTCTTAATCAATCCCATGGCGATACCTGATACCGGCTTCTTGATTTTCACACCGGCATCCATCAGTGCCAATGTTCCGGCACATACGGTAGCCATGGAAGAAGAACCGTTGGATTCGAGGATGTCGGACATCACACGTATCACGTAAGGATAATCTGCGGGAATCTGGCCTTTCAATGCACGCCAAGCCAAGTGACCGTGACCGATTTCACGACGGCCTACACCGCGCTGTGCTTTTGCTTCGCCCGTAGAGAACGGGGGGAAGTTGTAGTGCAACAGGAAACGCTCTTTTCCGTGAGTCAGTACGTCGTCCACAATCTTCTCATCCAGCTTCGTGCCCAACGTGACGGTTGACAAGGATTGAGTTTCGCCACGTGTGAAGATGGCGGATCCGTGAGGACCGGGCAGGTAGCCTGCTTCGCACCAGATAGGACGGATTTCGGTGGTCTTACGTCCGTCGAGACGCTTGCCTTCGTCCAGGATGGAGCGGCGCATCGCTTCTTTTTCCACATCGTGGTAGTAGCGGTCAATCAGCGGAGCCTTCTCTTCCAGCTCTTCTTCGGTGAATTGAGCTTTGAACTCTTCGCGGATAGCGTCGAAAGCAGCCATGCGCTCGTGCTTGTTGTTGTTGCCCGAAGCTGCGATGGCGTATGCCTTATCGTAGCAGGCATCGTGAACGGCCTGGCGAAGCTCTTCGTCGTTCACTTCGTGGCAATATTCGCGTTTCACGGTAGAACCAACCTCTTCGGCAAGTTCCATCTGTGCCTTGCAGTGAACTTTGATGGCTTCGTGTGCGGCCTTCATCGCTTCCAGCAGGTCTTGTTCGGAAACCTCGCTCATTTCGCCTTCCACCATCATGATGTTCTCGTATGTAGCGCCTACCATGAGGTCCATGTCTGCCTTCTCCAGTTGTTCGAAGGTGGGGTTGATGACGAATTGTCCGTCGATGCGTGCTACGCGTACTTCGGAGATAGGTCCGTTGAAGGGGATATCTGAAACTGCCAGTGCGGCGGAAGCTGCAAGTCCTGCCAAAGCATCGGGCATGTCAACGCCGTCAGCCGAGAAAAGGATGATGTTTACATATACCTCTGCGTGGAAATTGTCGGGGAATAGGGGGCGGAGAGCACGGTCCACCAGGCGGCAAGTCAGGATTTCGTAGTCAGATGCGCGTCCTTCGCGTTTGGTAAAACCGCCGGGAAAACGTCCGAATGCGGAGAATTTTTCTTTGTACTCTACCTGTAGCGGCATGAAATCTGTTCCGGG
>NZ_JAICZW010000137.1 GCF_029057325.1 Bacteroides sp.
ACAATATTACGCACATTATCAGAAACGGCTGCAACAGATAAAGGAAAAGTATCAAATGAATACTATGAAGCATTACTTAAGTGGATGATAAATAGTGCTCAATTAGAAAAAATAGATAATATCACATCATATTGGAATCAATATGCAGAAAACATAATGAAATTAAGAGAGCCAATTATACGATTTACAGAAGGAGTCAACTTATTCTTTACGGAAGGTCATAAAGAAATTTTAATTGATGGTCAAGGTACTATTAAAATTAAAATTATCGAGGATGGACGAACTAAAATAAATTCTATTTATGAATTATCTTCTGGAGAAAAACAACTTGTCATAATGATGGCTCATTTGGCTTTTTACAGAATAAACAAAAGAGGCTCTGTATTTATTATTGATGAACCTGAATTGTCTTTACATATTAGTTGGCAGGAGATTTTTGTCGATGCATTGTTAAAAGCAAGTCCGGACACTCAATTTATCCTTGCAACCCATGCCCCTGCTATATTGGCAAAACCTGAAAGAAAATATTTATGTGAAGATTTATCTATTTAAGTATGATGTTAGAATATTCAACAGAAGTACGTCAAGCAGCAACAGTTTTTACTGAATACAGAAATACTATTGATATTTATACCGAAGATTGCGAGAAAGACAAAGAATTCTATGTAAAACTTCTCAAAAGACTATTATCTGATACAGATATTATTATCAACGATATTCATCCATTAGGTTGTCGAAGAACTGTAATTCAATGTTGTCAAGACGATACCGATAATAGAAGAAAAAAAATATATATAGTCGATGGGGATATTTATCTACAATATAAAGAAAAGGAGTGCATTCCCAACTTATTTGTATTAGATGCATATTGTATTGAGAATTTTATGATTTGCGAAGAGGCAATATGCTATGTAGCATATATGCTTCATGCAAGAGACTCATACGAAAATGTACAATTGTCACTACAGATTCCTGCAATTTTAGCAGAAATAGCAGAACCTCTAATAAATCTATTCTTCTATTATTCCATTCAAATGGAATGCTTAGGGCAATTTTGCATCATGAATATCGATGCCTATATGGATAAAAGTACTAAACAAATTGACATTACTAAAATCAACAAAAAGATTAGTGAGATTAAAAGTGCATTAATCTCAGAAGGAATCTCGGAAATTAAGCAGGAAGAACTACTTAATCAAAGAAAATCTAAATTTCCATATAACGTAGAGACGCTATTAACAATAGTATCTGGAAAGAACTTTCTAATTCCATTTATGAAATATCATATTGATAAACGACTTAATTGTAATGTTCGTTTGCCAAACGAAGCATGGAAGTTTAATTTAGTTGAAAAATGCGATATAAATAGATTATGCTCATTAAAACAAGCCGTTATTCAAGCTATATAGTTTACACCATGTTCATATTAAGAGAAAATTGAAATGCTAAACTTCGACGAATACATCCAACAAGGCGATCCGCAAAAGCGTGAAAAAGGCTATGCGTGGCAAACGGCAATAGGACTTCAAGCGGTAGATGGCTTGAAGCCCTCGGATTATCTTATTGAAACTGCTCGCAAGCATATTGAGGGAGATATAACCATTGATGAAGTACAGCAACTTATCAAAAGTTACTACGATTCAAAAGATATTCGTACTGAAAAGGATAATGAAACAGAAGAAGCCGATAAAGTTTCTGCCAACATAACCAAACTATTGAATGAGCGTTCATTTGCTTTTACCGTTGCCGGACTAACCGCCATTCATCGACGGATATTTGATGGAGTATTCAAGTTTGCCGGACAAATCAGAGATTACAATATCACCAAAAAAGAATGGGTGCTTCGTGGTGATACCGTATTTTATGTATCTGCACCCGACATTCGTAGAGCCATAGAGTATGACCTTGAACAAGAAAAGTCGTTTGATTATACAGGATTGGATATAAATCAAATAGTGAGTCATATCACCCAATTCGTATCCGGGTTGTGGCAAATTCACCCGTTTGGGGAAGGCAATACCCGAACAACAGCAGTGTTTACCATCCAGTATTTACGCTCAATGGGATTCAATGTCGAGAACGACCTTTTTGCCAATCATTCTTGGTATTTCCGTAATGCCTTGGTTAGAGCTAACTATCAAAACATACAAAAAGGCATCAAAAGAGAGTCTGTGTATTTGGAACGATTCTTCCGCAATCTATTGATGGGAGAAAACAATGAGTTGAGGAATCGTTTCATGGTAGTCGATGTGCCTGAAAATATGGTTATCTCCACCCCGACAAGTACCCCGACAAGTACCCCGACAAGTTCAGATAATCCGTTACAGATAGATAATGAGAATATCGGCCGTTTAATAAAGGCACTTGCGAACAATAGATTATCAGTCAAAGAGATGATGGCATCCGTAGGATTAAAGAACCGTGAAAATTTTATGGAATACTCACTCAATCCTGCAATTAAAGAGGGATTTGTTTCTATGCTCTACCCTGACAAGCCTCGCCATCCTCGTCAGAAATACCTATTGACGATTAAAGGATTAGCAGTGTATAACTCTAACAATCTGAAATGATGATAGACGAGAACAACATCCCCCCTATTCAATCCGACTTTGAACGGATTAAAAAGCGAGACGAAAAAGGTTTAGAGTATTGGACTTCCCGTGAGTTGTGTACTGCATTAGGCTATAGTACATTCCAAAAATTCAATCATACTCTAAACAAAGCTATTGCCATAGCTAATAAGAAAGGTTGTAATACTACCGAGCATTTTAACCCTACGTTTGAGATGGTCAAACTAAATTCCGGTTCCTTTCGTAAGGTTGAGAATATACATCTATCACGAATCGCTTGTTTGATGATTGCCGAAAATGCCGATAGCAAGAAGCCGCAAGTTCAAATGGCAAGAGAATATTTCAAAAGAGAAATATCAACTCCTGAATTAATCGATAATAGTCTATCATCCAATATCTTGTTATATAAGACAAAACAAGGAGAAAGCCGTATAGAGGTCATCTTTAATAGTGAAACATTTTGGATGTCGCAAAAGCGAATGGCTGATTTGTTTGGTGTCGAAACAAATACGATTAACAATTATCTGAAAGAGATATTCAAAAGCGGCGAACTGGATGAAAACTCAGTTATTCGAAAAATTCGAACAACTGCCCATAATGGCAAGAACGATGATACATTGTTCTATAATTTGGATGCGGTTATTGCCGTTGGTTTTCATGTGGGCAATTATCAAGCGAGCCAATTTCGGATGTGGGCTACATCGATTCTAAAAGAAATGATTATTAAAGGTTTTGTTCTTGATGACGAGCGGCTAAAACAAGACAAACATTTTGGCAAAGATTATTTTGATGACTTATTAGAACGTATCCAAGAGATAAGAGCTTCAGAACGTCAGTATTATCAGAAAATCACCGATGTCTACGCTGAATGTAGTGTCGATTATAACCCTAAGGCCAATATCACCCTACAATTCTTCAAAATGGTGCAAAATATGATGTATTGGGCTACTTCCCATCAAACAGCAACCGAAATCATCTATTCGAGAGCAGATGCCCAAAAACCTCACATGGGACTTACCACGTGGAAAAACGCTCCTGACGGCAGAGTTCAAAAGTCGGATACAATTATCGCCCAGAATTACCTATCAGACAAAGAAGTCTCTGCTTTCAATCGTCTATCAACCGCTTTCCTTGATTTGGCCGAACTTCGTGCCGAACGGCAAATCATCTCCACAATGGCAGATTGGAAAAAGCAATTGGATGATTTCCTGACTCTATATGAGTGTGATAAATATAATGAGGCTGACACCATTTCCGCCGAACAAGCGAAAGAAAAGGCATACGCCGAATATGATAAATTCCGCTTGATTCAAGACAAAGAGTTTCTTTCGGATTTTGATAAAGAAATCAAGAGGTGGGAAGAAAGAGGATTATTTAACAAACATATTTAATCGTAAATCGAACGTTTAGTTTAAAACAATACATAAATGGCAATACATTATAGCAAATATTTTCATGTTGAACATAAAGATTTCATATCTAAAGGTGTTTATAATGGATATTTAGACAAAGATTCTTTACTTCATATTGACCCTTTATTGCTAAAAGGTTGTAAAATTCCGGAGTTTCAAAATGCATATGATGAATTCCTTCAATACTTTAAAGACTTTATTCCACTCGCCAAATTCGTAAGAAAAACAGATACATCAGACAGATTTTTCAAACAGATAGTAAAACGCTTTACCTTAAGCGAAATTCCAAATACTGGATTAGGTTATTCTACTGGTAATACTCGTGGGCGTGGTATTAGTGGTGCACTATCTATTCAATTGGCAAATAGTGCTTATGAAATTATTTCAGCGGGTTTAATCGAGCCTGAAATATTCTGTTTAATGCAACTTATTGAAGATAATATGGGTGCAGACAGAATCAGTGATATGACTCTGTCAATACTTCAAAAGAATATTCTTTTATATACTCAACGTGTTGCAAAAGAGCTAAATATACCCACTAAAAGATATACCTGCTTAGGAGAATATTTCAATGTGCCTTTTTATAAAAGGAAACCTGTACATTTTATACCTATGTGTTTACTAACAGATTTACCTATTGCCCGTGATTATGACGAAATTGATGATGTGTGCCGTTACAATACTGAATTAAAGAGAAAAGTAGCTAAGATTATTGGCATATCTTGGAAAGAATATAAAGAATACAAGAAACCTGACTGGAAACATATTATTCTGAACAACAAAGAATGCTATGATGTTGCTATCTCTTTTTATAAAGGATTAACAGGAGTAGCTTACGATTTCGGCACTGACGCAAAAGAACAATATTTGGATATTCTAATGGAAGAAATTCTTGAAAAATTTCCATTCGATTTTATCTGTCCAACAGATGTGAATACCCGAAATAAAGTTTATGAATTTACAATGGCTATATGTAAACAGTTTAAACATCTTGTAGAAGACAATCGTTTATCAGAAGTTTTTTATCGTAAAAATAGAACGCCTGATGAAACTGATTGGCAGATGTTACTTTATACGGTTGCAGATACATATAGAACGGCTGGAGGTTTTGATATTGCAATAACTCGTGAGGATAATCCAGGGGTAGGTGAAATAGATTTTCATATAACACGAGGAACAAAAGCAAATACTATAATTGAAATAAAAAGGTCTTCAAATCAAAACCTATATCATGGTTATCGTTCACAACTTGCGGCCTATATCAGAGCAGAAAGAGCCACAGACGGTATTTTTATGATAATAGTCGAAGATGACAATTATGAAAAAATAAAAAATAATCTAGCAGTCATTCAAGAAGATATGAAGAGCAAAGGTGAATATGTGCCAGAAGTTATATATGTGAATGGTAACAGGCAAGTTTCAGCAAGCAATCCAGAGTATCATAATCCTGTATTACCATAAGTATCGGAAACAATTGTCGCTTATTTAATGTAGTCTAACAAAAATTTATCCGTACCATGCAGAAGTTCACATATATGGTTTACACTTTTTCAAACGAATATCACCAACCACTCTACACTTTTTCAAGCGAATCGAATGTGTATCCTACAGAAATTATCTGATTCTATGACCGATTTTCTACTCTCAAGCACCCTCTTGGAAAGAAAAACATACCGCACACCACAGAAATCCAAAGAAAACTACTACCTTTGTATTCAACAAGCGTTCTGTAACATACCTACGAAAACGCCCTATCACTCAACACATTGTATCTGATAGCGGACATTCCACAAAAGGACTGAAAAGAGGCGGTACAACACGTATATGCAAAACAATGAAATACAACGGTTTGCATTTGTCCCTACATTCTGTGTATTTGTCAAAACAGAGGTTGTACCGATTAAAATGAATAGTCGCTGATAATCAGTGATGTAAATATGCTGCATCGGAAAATAAGGCGAAAAATGGCGTTTTTCGGGAGTTGTCAGGAATTTGTTGCTATTTTGTTGCTGAAAGGTCAGCATTCATCTTTATTGCAAGTAACCTGGAGAAGTTCCTCAACAAAGAACAGAATATCGAAAAGATAGACATTGATTATCAAGAGGATAAACCAAATAATTGGAACTATGTCCGGTATTGCGAAGGGAATCAGGTTTCTTATGCAAGAGTGAATGGCGAATTGATAAATGGAGGTACGTTCAAAATCACCTCATACAACAAGGAAAAAGGACAGTATAAAGGTATATTCACTCTGATTTTCAGTGAAGGAACATTAAAAGGAGAGTTCTCGCTATAACGTCAAACTTTATCCGTTAGCGGAATTAATTCGCAGGCCCGCTTTTCAAAGCCGCTTAATAAACTGACTATCAGATATTTAAAATAAGCTAACAGACACTTGTGTTCAACGTGACAAACACTTGTGTTCAAGCTGACAGACACTTGTGTTTGAGAAGACAGATGCAAGTGTCTGTCAAACCGGGGAATATAGGGAAAATTGCAGAAGTTATTTCCTTCCGATTTAATTCCGCCAACAGGTCAAACTTTATAACTTGCTATAATACTCATCCTACCACTCTAAAAAAGAAGAAATTCAAATGTAACTTGCACAAAGCAGATCTTTTTTTTAGAAATCAACAAGCAAAACAGAGTTCCTATATGGGTCGTATAATGAGACTACCTCAGTCGTATAGTGAGGGCCCCCTATCGTTAGTAAGGGGATGCGTATTTAATCACATTGATCATCTGCAAGTTATAAATTGACATTTACTCATCAACAATTCAAGACAAACCATCAGAATGCGAATGTATGCTTGTTTCTCTGTCCCCTCCCTCATCCACCCTTGTGCCACCAAAATGAACTTTAAAAGGAATGCCCCCAAAAAGCTGTTCCCTTTATTTTATGTTATTATAAGTTTCAATTTTACGACCGAACCGCAAATTCTTCTTATATTTGAAAAATCAAATCATCTAACACCTGAAATCATGAAATTTAAAGCCATACTTTTTTTAATAGCCGGACTGACTTGGATGCAACCGGCATCCGCACAGAAAGCGAAAAGATATTATGTACCCAAACCGGGAACTTTGGTGGAACTGCTGACAGAAGCCGAAGCCAACGAAACAACTCACCTGACCCTGACAGGGAAACTGAACGCCATCGACTTCCGCCATCTGAGAGACGAATTCAAGAACTTGCAACTGTTGGACATTTCGAATGCTTCTATCAGCATGTATGCCGGTAAGAACGGCACCTATCCGGACCGCTTCTATATATATCCCGCCAATTGCATCCCCGCATACGCCTTTTGCCGTCCAACCAAAGACAGCACTTTCATCGGCAAGGAAACACTGACCAGAGTCATTCTTTCGGATAAGACGAAAAACATCGAAGACGCCGCCTTCAAAGGCTGCAAAAACCTGCAAGTATGCCAGATACGGAAAAAGACGGCTCCTAACCTGCTTCCCGAAGCATTGGCGGACAGCGTCACCGCCATATTCGTGCCAATGGGATGCAGCGACGCCTACCGCGCCCAAAAGAAATGGGCGACTTTCGCCTTTATTGAAGGAGAACCGTTGTCTGTTACCGTAGAAATGGGTAAGATGAGCAGTCTGGCCAGCGAACTGGTCAGAAACGGGAAGCAACCGAAAGACGTGAATTTCCTGACCGTCAAAGGCAAAATGGACGAAGCGGACTTCACGCTGATACGCGATTATATGCCCAATCTTGTCTCCATCGATCTCTCGCAAAGCGATGCCACCGCCATCCCCGATTACACTTTCACCCAAAAGAAATATCTGTTAAACGTCCGGCTTCCCCATGGTCTGAAAAGCATCGGACAACGCGCGTTCAGCGGTTGCGGACGCTTGTGCGGAACCTTGGTGCTCCCTCCCACTGTGACCGCCATCGAATATGGAGCCTTTATAGGATGCGACAACCTGCGCTACGTACAAGCTACGGGAGATAAAATCACGACTTTGGGAGACAACCTCTTCGGAGAGAGTAAAGGAAAAATCGTATATAAGGACTAAGAAGTTAAAGGTAGTTAGAAGGAGTGAGCACTTCGTTAGGAGTTAAAAACCAATAGTTTTGCTTTGTGCAAGTAAGACTATCAGCCTCTAACTCCCGATTAACTCCTTCCAACTCCTGATAACTCCTGATAACTCCCTAAAGAAATCACTCTGCGTACATCCGAGCCTTCAATTCCTTGATATGGTCGGAAGTGATGTACTCGTCATATTCCATCATCTTGTCGATGATACCGTTCGGAGTCAGTTCGATGATGCGGTTGGCAACGGTTTGAATGAACTCGTGGTCGTGGGATGAAAAAAGGATATTCCCCTTATAAATCTTCAAGTTGTTGTTGAATGCCTGGATAGATTCCAAATCAAGGTGGTTGGTCGGCGTATCCAGAATCAGGCAGTTCGCATTGCGGAGCTGCATACGCGCAATCATACAGCGCATTTTCTCACCTCCCGACAATACGCTTGCCTTCTTCAGCACCTCTTCACCGGAGAAAAGCATACGGCCGAGGAAACTCTTCATATAAACCTCGTTGCCTTCGCCGAACTGACCCAACCAATCGACCAGATTCAAATCGGTATTGAAGAAAGAGGTGTTGTCCAACGGCAGATAGGCAGTGGTGATAGTGACACCCCAATTGAACGTACCTGAATCGGGCTTCATATTGTCGTTGATAATCTCAAACAAGGCGGTCATCGCACGTGGGTCACGGGAGAGGAAAACGATTTTATCGCCCTTTTCCACGTTGAAATTGACATCACGGAACAGCACCGTGCCATCGTCCAGCGTCTTTGTCAAGCCCGACACTTCCAATATCTGGTTGCCCGGTTCACGTTCCGGCGTGAAGATGATGCCCGGATATTTACGCGAAGAGGGTTTGATTTCTTCGACATTCAGCTTCTCCAACATCTTTTTACGGCTGGTAGTCTGCTTACTCTTTGCCACATTGGCACTGAAACGGCGGATAAACTCTTCCAGCTCCTTCTTCTTCTCCTCGGCCTTTGCCTTCTGGTTCTGCTGCTGACGAAGGGCAAGCTGGCTGGACTCATACCAGAAGCTATAGTTACCGGCAAACAGGTTAATCTTTCCATAATCGATATCGACCGTATGCGTACAAACGGAGTCAAGGAAGTGACGGTCATGACTTACGACCAGCACCGTATGCTCATAGTTGGCAAGATACTCTTCCAACCAAATCACGGTCTCCATATCCAAGTCATTGGTAGGCTCATCCAGCAATAAGTTATCAGGATTGCCATAAAGGGCCTGCGCCAGCATCACACGCACCTTCTCCTTATTATTCAACTCGCTCATCATCAGGTAATGCTTGTCCTCCTTAATGCCCAAACCGCTCAACAGCGCAGCCGCATCGCTCTCTGCATTCCAGCCGTCCAGTTCCGCAAACTTCTCTTCCAGTTCTGAAACCTTTAATCCGTCTTCATCCGTGAAGTCCTCTTTGGCATAGAGCACCTCACGCTGCTTCATAATATCCCACAAGATGGTATGCCCCATCATTACCGTGTCCATCACAGTAAAGGCATCCCACTTGAAGTGGTCCTGACTCAACACGGACAGACGTTCGCCCGGAGCCAGCACAACAGAACCTGTCGTAGGTTCCAGTTCTCCGGAAATGGTTTTCAGGAAAGTAGATTTTCCGGCACCATTGGCACCGATGATACCATAACAATTACCACTCGTAAACTTCAGGTTTACCTCATTGAACAACACTCTTTTACCAAACTGTACTGATACGTTAGAGACTGTAATCATCTTTATATTTACAATTTACCGTTAAATACTAGCAATCTACGAATTGAGGGCGCAAAGGTAGTCATTTTTCTACGAATAGACACAGAGAAGCACTGACAATCTGACATAAAAGTATTACCTTTGTGGCGCATTCTGCAAAAATGTCCTTTTTTGGCAAAGTTTTTGCTGGGACGCTTATAACGTATTAACTTAACATCTTAACAGATTTGAAGAAGAAATCATTTTACAAGAATAATAAGCATAACAATATGAATCCGAAAGAACAAGTAAACAAGCAGGAAGAAGAACTGAAAGTTCAAGAGACTCCGAACGAAAGTAACGAAGAGAACAACAACCCGGAAGCTTCGCAAGAGCACGAGGCTCCCCTGACAGAAGAAGAAAGACTCGCAGAGGAATTGGAAAAAGCCAACCAGCAAGTTGAAGAGCAAAAAGACAAGTACCTGCGTCTGTCAGCCGAATTTGACAACTATCGCAAGCGCACGATGAAGGAAAAAGCAGAGCTTATCCTGAACGGAGGCGAAAAAAGCATCAGCAGCATCCTGCCTGTTGTGGACGACTTTGAGCGCGCCCTCAAGAATATGGAGACTGCCACCGATGTAACTGCCGTGAAAGAAGGTGTGGAACTTATCTACAACAAATTCATGAACGTATTGGGACAAAACGGAGTAAAGGTGATAGAGACAAAAGAAAAACCACTCGACACGGACTACCACGAAGCCATCGCCGTGATTCCGGCACCCACCGAAGAACTGAAGGGTAAAATCCTGGATTGTGTGCAAACCGGTTACATGCTAAACGAAAAAGTCATCCGCCATGCCAAAGTGGTAGTCGGAGAATAACATAGAATTGTATGGAAAAAAGAGATTACTACGAGGTATTAGGGGTCGAAAAAAACGCATCGGCCGATGAAATCAAAAAAGCCTATCGCAAGAAAGCCATCCAATATCACCCTGACAAGAATCCGGGAGACAAGGAGGCAGAAGAAAAATTCAAAGAAGCGGCAGAAGCGTATGACGTATTGAGCAACCCGGATAAACGTGCCCGCTACGACCAGTTCGGCCATGCGGGAGTGGGAGGCGCAGCCGGCAATGGCGGACCGTTCGGTGGATTCAGCGGAGGAGGCATGTCCATGGACGACATCTTCTCCATGTTTGGCGACATCTTCGGCGGACACGGCGGAGGTTTCAGCGGATTCGGCGGTTTTGGTGGAGGCGGAGGTGCCCAACAACGCCGTTATCGCGGTTCGGACTTGCGTGTGAAAGTAAAACTGAACCTGAAAGATATTTCCACCGGCGTAGAGAAAAAGTTCAAATTAAAGAAATACGTGCCTTGCAGCCATTGCCACGGTACAGGAGCGGAAGGCGAAGGCGGCACGGAGACATGTCCGACTTGCAAAGGTAGCGGAAGCGTCATCCGCAACCAGCAAACCATCCTCGGCACGATGCAAACCAGAGCCACCTGCCCCACTTGCAACGGTGAAGGCAAAATCATCAAGAACAAGTGTAAGGAGTGTGCCGGCGAAGGTATCGTCTATGGCGAAGAAGTGGTAACCGTCAAAATACCCAAAGGCGTTGCCGAAGGCATGCAACTCTCCATGGGCGGCAAAGGTAATGCCGGCAAACACAACGGTGTACCGGGTGATCTTTTGATTCTCATAGAAGAAGAACAAGACCCGAACCTGATACGCGATGAAAACGACTTGATTTACAATCTGCTGCTCAGTTTCCCGACAGCCGCTTTAGGCGGTACGGTCGAAATTCCCACCATCGACGGAAAAGTGAAGGTGAAGATAGAATCGGGCACGCAACCCGGAAAAGTTCTCCGCCTCCGCGGAAAAGGATTGCCAAGCGTCAATGGCTACGGAACAGGAGATTTGCTGGTAAACGTCAGCGTGTATGTACCTGAGACATTGAGCAAGGACGAGAAGAAGGCATTGGAAGAGATGGAAACATCGGATAACTTCAAGCCAAACACATCTGTCAAGGAGAAGATATTCAAGAAATTCAGAAACTTGTTCGACTAAACAAAGGAACACCCTCATCAATCAAAATCAAAGACTGATTGACAAAAAGTAGGTGCACTACAAACGGTGCGCCTACTTTTTTTATTATTTCAACTTGTCATATTGTTCATCGGTCACCGGTTCCAGCCATTCGTTGGAAGCGTTCTCACCAGAAATCTCGAAAGCGAGATGCGCGAACCAGCTGTCAGCCGCCGCCCCATGCCAATGTTTCACACCTGCGGGAATATGGATAACCGTACCGGGCAGAATCTCCTGCGCGGGCTTGCCTTCCTCCTGATACCAACCACGTCCGGCAACGCCGATAAGCATCTGGCCGCCGCCCTTCGTAGCGTGATGGATGTGCCAGTTGTTGCGGCAACGAGGCTCGAACGTAACGTTGGCAATGGGAACCTGTTCTGAAGACACACGGGCAATATAGCTGTTGCCGATAAAGTATTCCGCAAACGCCGTATTGGGTTCACCGATGGGGAAAATCATCTCACGCTGAAAAGCAGCTTGGGCATCATCGCCGGCAGTCTCTTCCGCCCACACGTCTTTAGCGAGACGGAACGCCGCCCACGCTTTGGGCCATCCGGCATAGAAGCCGATGTGGGTGATGATTTCCGCAATTTCGGTGCGGGTGATACCGTTGTTCTTCGCCGATTGAAGGTGAAATGTCAGTGAGCTGTCCGTAATACCCTGACTGATGAGCGACGTAATCGTAACCAGGCTGCGGTCGCGCAAACCGAGTTTATCAGTGCGGCTCCACACCTCACCAAAGAGGACATCATCGTTCAACTCTGCGAATTTGGGGGCGAACTCTCCCAACTGGTTACGCCCTGCTGTCTGTACAATCTTTTCTTGTGCCATAATAGTATGTGTAAAAACCGTGAATAGTGTAAATAAAAAAAGCTTGTTCATAATGTTATGATTATTAAGTAAATGATTCTATTCTTCTCTTGATGAAGCAAATGGCGGGGCAAAGCCTCCACCCTCCATTCATACAATGCAAAAATAAAGCAGTCGCACCATTCGGAAGATATACCGATTACGGATAAAACTACCTATTTTACAGATTCAGCCGTGCCTCGCATACTCCTTTTCTTTTTTCATTGCAAAAATAAGAGGTCCGTTTGACTCACCTTTTGTTGTCAGGCTCATTCTTTTTCAAAAGAAAGTTCACTTTTTCTTTATCCTTTTTAAAGCAACACTTTATTCCCATTAAAGTGTTGCTTTATTCGAATTAAAGTAAGACTTTGAAAAGGATAAAGAAAAAATAAAGTACTATTTCTATGATTTGCAATGCGCTATATAGGCGTTAGGGGTCGCATGTCATCACTCCACATACCGGATGCCCCCAAGTTCTTGGAAACAAACTCTTTGCGTCTGCATCCTTTCCCTATCGTGGCAAAGGTCGTCACATCAGGGAGAGAAAGCCATTGCCGCAGCCGGAGATGGACAAAATGATGAAGGATTACCATTCAAGATGCTCAACGATCGTTTTTTTTCACTACCTTTGGCACAATAATTTTGAATGTTCTTTTCAAATTCTTGTCACATCTAATGAACTATAAACTTACCGCCTTTTGGCTTATCGTTTTTGGTGCTCTGTTTGCTTTCTTGCAAATCGGTTTCCAATATCACTTCTATTTCATAGAGCAAAGCCAGCTCTTCTTGTTCTCATCGGCCTATATCGAAGAGAAACTGTTCTTACCCGGTGGATTTTCCTTATTAGCAGCGGAGTTTTTGGTGCAGTTTTTCGCGCTGCCCTATTTGGGAGCCGCCATTACGGCTGCATTATTGACCGCTGTAGGAATCTGTACTACCGGCATCGTCAGACAGATGTCGCCCGATTCCAAACTATTTATCCTCTACTTGTTGCCGCCATTGGCATTGCTGTTCATGCACTTCGACATGAACTACCGGATACAAGGCACGGTCAGCTATCTGCTGATGGAAGTTCTGCTGTACGGCTACCTGCGCATACAGAAAGAGCGGTGGCGGATGGTTGCGGGATGGATACTGACTCCACTCCTATTCGGACTGGCCGGATCGATTGCCGTGCTGTTCGCCGTCCTGATATGCCTGCTCGAACTATTGCGGAAGACGCCCCGAAGCTACCTCGCCTTCCTTTGTATCGCTGAAGTCCTGCTCTTGGGAACCGGAGCAATCTACTTCTCCCTGATTGGGGAATACAGATGGGCTTTCACGCCGGATATGTACTATCATTCCCGTCTTTCTCCCAAAGAAATTATCTATCTGTCTTGGGCAACACTCCCTTTTGTTGTAGCGGTGGCTTTCTTTCTTCGAAATAGAAAAATAGCTTCTCCGAAGTCGAAGGTATTTGTCGGAATCGGTTGCATCGCCCAAGTGGCGATAGCCGCTGCCATTTTGTGGTGGGGCACTCCCAAATACGGCGACACCAAAAGTTTAAAACTGAAGAAGTTGGACTACTACGCCCGAACAGAACAATGGGACAAAACAATTGAAGAATGTCAGGGGAAGTTGAACAACTACCTCTACATGTGCCATTTGAACATGGCTTTGGCAAACAAAGGAATGCTTACGGACTATATGTTCCGTTTCGACCAACGGAACCTGCAAGGTTTGATGGTTCAACAGAACAAACAAGAGAACATTTCTTGTCTGCTCAGCGATATCTATTTCACAATGGGAGCAACCGCCTTGTCGCAAGAAAAAGCTTTCGAGGGATACATCAGTTCCGTGGACGGAGGAAACACGCGCATGCTGAAACGATTGGTACAAACCAATCTGATCTATGGCGAATATCCGGTTGCGGAAAAATACATCTCGCTGCTTGAGCATACATTCGCCTACCGCGATTGGGCCAAATCACAGCGCAAATACCTCTACAACGATGAAGCCATAGAGAATGACCCTGTATTGGGCCTGTGCAGACGAATACTGCCGGCGCAAAGCACACTCGCCGGACTTGACGGGCCGCTGGAAGACCTGGAAAAGTTCATAGAGAAAGGTCCTGCCAATTCTGCCGCCTTGCAGTATCTGGGTGCCATCTATCTGCTGTCAAAGGACTTGCACGGGCTCAAAAATCTGCTGGACAAATACTATGGAACAGCAGTGATGCCTACCCTGCCCATCCACTTCCAAGAGGCTGTGCTCATCTTGTCGGAAGAAGAAAAGGATTACTGGAAACGGTTCAACCTTTCGGACAAGACAATGACACGATTTGCCGAATACAAGCGACAAGCATTGGCCCAAAAGGACAAAAAGAGACTTGGCGGACTGCTTTATCGCTCCCACAGAGATACGTACTGGTTTTATTTCATGTTTAAATAAGCTGTAGAAGATGAAAAGAAAAAATATTGTTGCAATAGCATTGCTGGTGACCGCTTTGTCCGCTTGTTCCGATTCTGTAAAGGTAACCCGTACCATTGACGAGGCTCCCACCATTTTTCCCGATTATAATGGTGTGACAATTCCTGTCAACATAGCGCCACTAAACTTTGCATTCACCGGTTCGGAAGCCGAATCGCGTGCTGTCTTTTCGTGCAAGGAGCATCAATTTACGGTGAAAGGCAAGAAAGGAAGCTTTGCAATTCCCCCTTCCCCTTGGAAGAAGATGCTGGAAGCTGCCACCGGAAGTTCCATCCAAGTGACGGTGCAGGTGAAGCAGGGCGAAGAGTGGTGTGCTTACTCCCCTTTTACCATTCAGGTGGCTCCCGAAAAGGTGGATACCTATATCGCCTATCGCCTGATTGAACCGGGCTATGAGTTGTGGAACAAGATGGGCATTTACCAAAGAAATCTGGAAAACTATACGGAAACGGCGATTATCGAAAACAAGATGAGCGGCAACAACTGCCTCAATTGCCACTCGTTCTGCAATCAAAACCCGGACAAGATGCTGTTCCACATGCGAGATGCTTTCGCGGGCACCCTCCTTATCGACGGTGACAAGATTGAGAAACTGAATACAAAAACACCGGAAACCCTCTCCGCACTGGTCTATCCTTCCTGGCACCCTTCGGGCAAGTATGTGGCTTTCTCCGTAAACAAGACCAAACAAGCTTTCCATTTGAATGACCGAAACAGGATAGAAGTATTCGACGAAGCATCGGACGTAGTGGTGTATGACGTGGAGAAGAAAGAAGTATTTACGACCTCCTCTATCTTCTCGTCAAACGCTTTCGAAACATTCCCCACTTTCTCTCCTGATGGCAAGACACTCTATTTCTGTAGCGCGGAAGCACGACAGATTCCGCAAGAGTTCGCAGAAGTCCGATACAACCTCTGTTCTATCTCCTTCGACCCGACAACGCGTTCATTTGGCACACAGGTAGATACCCTTTATCATACGAGGCAAGGAAGAAAAAGCGCCTCTTTCCCTCGTGTCTCGCCTGATGGTCGTTACCTATTATATACATTGTCTGGCTACGGCAACTTCTCCATCTGGCATAAAGATGCCGATTTGTATCTTGCCGACCTTCAGACCGGCAACAGCCGCCCGTTGACAGAAGTGAACAGCGATGACGTGGAAAGCTATCACTCCTGGAGCAGCAACAGCCGTTGGTTCATATTCAGCAGCCGCCGGATAGACGGATTATATACCCGGCCGTACATCGCATACGTCGGCACAGATGGCAAAGTCGGCAAGCCGTTCCTGCTTCCCCAAAAGGATACCGACTTCTACCACGACTGCATGAAATCATTCAATATTCCTGAATTTATTACCGGCAAGGTGAAAACGCAGGCAAGCGCCATTGCAGCTAAGGCAAAAAAGGATGAAAGTATTCAGGTGAAGTTTGCAAAATGAGGGAGTCAAAATGCCCAACAGCACACAAGATGGCACTGGAACTAAACAGATGACCGCGAATTTCATCCAACTGATTTACAGGCAAGAGAATCTGCGATTAATTCAGTGTTATGTGTGTCATGATGAGTTTTGACACACACTAAAACAAAAAGGAGGTATGTTTTCGACATACCTCCTTTCTTTTATAAGTTTGATTATAAATAATTATACAAACCAACGAACATAGCAGAAGTCCTGACGGTGAGGCAGGTCCTCGTTCTTCGGGAACATACGGTAAGATACCTTGAAGCTTCCGGCATTTTCCACCTTATGCTTAGCCTGGAAAGTATAAAGGTTGCCCTCTTTCTTCACTACATCGAACGGTTCAACCGAATAAACGTGTTGCTTACCATCTGCTGTAGCGTAAGTAGTTACCAATTCCAGCCCGACAGCATCGTTCAAGCCCTTCTCGTCAATCACATAAGTGATGGTATATTCCTTACCACTTTCAATAGAGCCCTTCAATAAGTCTTCAGACTTGTCGAAAGATACGACTTCGATGCTGTCCCATTTTTCTGCAACCTCTTCCTTCCAAGCCGCAATTTCTTTGGCTTTGGCATAACCGTCGGCGGCCAACTTCTTGAAGCGTACGGCTTCCTTCGTATAGAACTTGCTATAATAATCGTCAAGCTGACGCTTCATCGTATAGTGCGGAGCAATCTGAGCGATGGAATTCTTGATGGTTCTAATCCATCCTTCAGAATAGCCCTTCTTGTTGCGTGCATAGTACAACGGCAGAATTTCTTGTTCCAGAATACTGTAGATAGTAGCGGCATCCAACTGGTCTTGATGTTCTTGGTTCTGGTAAGTACGCTTTTCGGTCAACGCCCAGCCGGCACCTTCACGATAGCCTTCCAACCACCAACCGTCAAGTACGGAGAAGTTTACAACACCGTTCATCAACGCCTTCTCACCGGAAGTACCGGATGCCTCCAACGGACGAGTCGGAGTATTCAACCAAATATCCACACCTGTAACCAAACGACGTGCCAACTGCATATCGTAGTTCTCCAAGAAGATAATCTTGCCCAAGAACTCAGGACGACGGGAGATTTCGATGATTCTCTTAATCAGCCCCTGACCGGCACCATCGTGCGGGTGAGCTTTACCGGTGAACAGGAATTGTACCGGATAATCGGGGTTGTTCACAATTTTAGCCAAACGTTCTAAGTCGGTGAACAGCAGGTGAGCACGCTTGTAAGTAGCGAAACGACGTCCGAAACCAATCAACAATGCATTCGGATTAATCTTATCCAGCAGAGATACGATGCGTGAAGGGTCACCTTGATTCTTCAACCAAGTCTCACGATATTGCTTGCGGACATAGTCAATCAGCTTGTTTTTCAGCGCCATGCGGGTCTGCCAGATTTCCTCGTCAGATACATTATAGATAGCCTCCCAAATTTTAGGATTGGATTGGTCATACCAGAAGTTCTCATCGAAATGAGCCGCATAAAGTTTCTTCCATTCCGTAGCGCTCCAAGTGGGGAAGTGTACACCATTGGTAACGTAACCTACGTGATTCTCCTCAGGGAAATAACCCTTCCAGATAGAAGAGAACATCTCCTGAGAAACCTTACCATGCAACCAGCTTACACCGTTCACTTCCTGAGAAGTGTTGCAAGCGAATACGGACATACAGAAGCGTTCGCCCTTGTCGCCCGGATTGTTACGGCCAAGATCCATCAACTCGTCCCAAGTGATACCCATTTTTGAAGGATAACCACCCATGTACTTACCGAACAGACCTTCGTCAAAATAGTCATGACCGGCAGGAACCGGAGTATGCACTGTATAAAGAGAAGAAGCACGAACCAACTCGATAGCCTGGTTGTAGGTCAAGCCCTCAGCTACGTAGTCGCAAATACGCTGTACGTTAATCAAAGCTGCGTGTCCTTCGTTGCAGTGGTAAATGTCCTTCTTGATACCCAGCTTCTTCAACGTCAGCATACCGCCGATACCAAGCAGGATTTCTTGTTTCAGACGATTTTCCCAGTCACCACCATAGAGTTGGTGCGTAATGGAACGGTCGAACTCGCTGTTCATTTCGTTATCCGTATCAAGCAGATACAAAGAGACACGACCTACATTTACTCTCCATACGTATGCACGCACGTAGTAATCCAGATAAGGAACATCCACAATCACCTGTTGTCCGTCTTCACCGATCACCGGTTCCAGCGGCAACTGACCGAAGTTCTGCGCTTCGTAGTTGGCAATCTGCTGTCCGTCCATAGACAAAGTCTGTGTAAAGTAGCCATAGCGATACAGGAAACCTACCGCACACAGATCCACGTTGCTATCGGAAGCTTCTTTCAGGTAGTCGCCGGCAAGTACGCCCAAACCACCGGAATATATTTTAAGTACATGATTCAAGCCATACTCCATACTGAAATAAGCTACAGAAGGACGTTTGCTATCCGGCTTCACATCCATATAGGCGCGGAATTTAGAATATACGTCATCCATTCTGCGCAAAACGACCTTGTCATTTGCAAGTGCCTCAAGTTTAGCGTAGCTCATACGTTCCAACAGAAGTACCGGATTTTGTCCTACTTCTTTCCACAAAGCAGGGTCAAGATCTTTAAACAATTCGGTAGCCTCGTAGTTCCACGACCACCAAATGTTATGTGCCAGTTCAGACAATTTCTCCAATTCTGCAGGAATGTGTGATTTCACATTGACATCTTTCCAGTTTGGAGTGTTTACATTACTAACTTTAATCTTCATTGTTTATGATAATTGATTAATGATTCTTGTTAATTTAATTGGCGCTTCATGGCATTGCGCATCGCAACGTCATACGCCTCATAATAATATTTAATGAAATGTTTCCACAAAGCCTGTTCAGCCACCTGACCCGCACGCTTACGGATTTCTTTGACTTCCGCCTCCGTCTTGGCAGAGAAAGCGGCAATGGTGTCCTTGATGCCGTCCGCCACTTCGGAATAGTTATAATCCGAACGGTGCACCACCTCCACGCCATCGTCAATGCCATGCTGATTCTTCAGGCTGTTCACCCAAAGACCGAAGCCCGCAAGATCAGTGGTGATAGTAGGTACCCGGAAAGCAACACTCTCCAGCGGAGTATATCCCCACGGCTCATAATAGGAAGGATAGACACTGAGGTCTTCTCCTAAGATGATATCGTAATAGTGCTTGTTGAGAATGCCGTCCTTTCCATCCAGGTAACAGGGCACAAAAATGACCTTTACCTTATCTTCCGGATGGTTTCCCATGCCTAAATACTTCAACATATCAAGCACCTGATCGTGTGTCATATTGTGCAGCCAGTGAGTAATAAAAGGGCACTCTAAAGCCGTGTCGAATTTACCCTTGCTCTTGAGGCGCTGCTGCAAATCCTCGCGGGGGTCTCCCACCCAACCGGGCACACTGACAAACGCCAGCACTTTCTTCTTCAGATTTTTGTCACGGTTCAGCCGGTTCAGCGTTTCCAAAAAGACGTTGATGCCTTTGTTCTTGAACTCATAACGTCCGCTTGTACCGATAATCAAGGTATCATCGTCCAGGCTATCGCCTAACAGACAATTCGCCACTTTCAGCATCAGCGAACGCGCCCGTTTGCGCTTGCCGACAAAAGTAGCGCCTTTCGGAACAAAGTCATCTTCGAAACCGTTCATCAGCACCACATCGGCAGGCTTGTCAAGCAACTCCCTGCATTCATTGTTCGTAATTTCACTCACGGTAGTGAAACAATCCACATAGTGAGCGGTCTGCTTTTCAATGGAATGTTTGGACTGAATGTTCAACTCCTGCGACATTTGGTCGCCATTGTAAGCGAAAAGATAATCATACAGCGGTTTATCATTTCCGGCGATAGAACGTCCGATGGAAGTAGCGTGGGTGGTAAAGATGGTAGCGATTTCCGGAACTGCCATTTGCAGATAGAGGGCAGCCATACCTGTCATCCATTCATGTGCCTGAAACACCACTTTGTCTGTTTCAGTCAGATTGAAGCGATAAAAACTCTCAACCACTTTTCCGGTCGCATACGCGAACATACACGCCTCGTCGTAATCGCCGTATGCATGCAGGGAATCCACCTGATAGTGGTTCCACATCTCCGTATAGATTTCGTTTTTTTGCGTGAAAAACGGTAAAAAATCAACCAAAATAACAATTGGTTTACCCGGAATATTCCAACGACCTACGCGCACAGAGAGGTTATCTTTTTCAGCGGCATGTTCTTTCCATGCCACGCACAGGTTATCGGATTCAATGAACAAAGGATTCTCTCGTCCTCGCCAGAAATCCGGTCCTATGAAGAACAATTTATCGCGAAAATGGGTCTGCAAAGTATTAGCCCTTGTGGACAAAACAGTATAGATACCGCCTACTTTATTACACACTTCCCAACTCGCTTCAAAGACGTAATCGGGGGTAAGTAGTTCTTCTGTCATACTATGTTATAATCTCGTTTTCTTAATTTGGCTGCAAAAGTACACATTATTCTTTGAAAAATAGACTTTTAATTGAAAAAACTAACGAAATTTATATAGAAAAGCGTTTGCATTATGCTACCATTTACTTGTATCAACACGCCTCAATCCCCCTATACAAGCGACTTTCAGACAGAAAAAACGATCTTTCAAAAGCGCAAACCTAAGGAGTAAGAAAGAGAAAGTTCAGGATTGGAAACAGAAAGTTCAGGTTTAGAAACAGAAAGTTCAGGTTTAGAAACAGAAAGTTCAGGTTTATCATATCCGAATCAAAGCCATATATCTTCCCAATACGGTTCTTTAAAAGAGCTAGAGGAGTTAATAGGAGTTATCAGCCGACAAGTCGGTTTAGGAGTGCCAATATTACAGCAACGGCATCTTGTCTTGCAATTCCTAACGAAGCGAGGCTAAGTGATGACTTCTTGAACTCCCACAAATAAAAAACATGTCTTCACCTATTGGCGGAATTAAATCTGCAAGGAAATAACTTCTGCAATTTCCCCTATATTCCCCGGTTTGACAGACACTTGCATCTGTCAGCTCAAACACTTGTGTCTGTCAGATTGAACACAAGTGTTTGTCACGTTGAACACAAGTGTCTGTTAGCTCACTTTTCAACACCTGGAAATCAACACGTTAAACAATATCCAAAAGCAGACTTGCGAATTAATTCCGCCAACGGGTGTCTTTCCAAAGGTTTACTACAAAAAAAGCCCCGGAGAATTTCAAGAAACTCTCCGGGGACAACAACTTATATATGTCCGGATTATACCAAGAAGGTGGCTACCAACGCCAAGATGGCATAAAACTCAGGAAGAGCGGCATAAATCATCGTGTTGGTCTGCACGTCATGCCCTTGAGAAACTCCTACGATACCGTTGGCACAAACCTGTCCCTGACGGATGGCGGAGAACAAGCATACCAGACCTACGCCCAAGCCTACACCAAACCACAAAGCACCTGTATCATCCTTCACTTTACCGAAGTGGAGCAGGAA
>NZ_JAICZW010000138.1 GCF_029057325.1 Bacteroides sp.
TAGTTCGGCTTTATATCCTCAATCTGCAATTGCACCTCGCCCCGTTTGTGCGTGTTCTCTTCGATGGAGTAGCAGATGTCGAAGGAGCGTTTGCTCTTGATGAAGCGTACGTGCGAGCTCTGCCCGAAGGCGATGCCGTTCATCACGTTGTTCGATTTGTTGTCCACCAACTCCAGTTTGATATGTTCCTGGTCGCGGCCCACCACTTTGCTGGTGCCATAGTCATAGACATTGTGCGTGCAGAAGATGGGCTTGACATTATCCGGTCCGAAGGGATTGAACTTCTTCAGGTCATTGAAGAATTTGGGAGTAATGTCTTTGAAGTCGATTTCGGCATTGATGTCGATGACGGCGCAAGTCTGTTCCGGCAGGATGTTCTGCGAGACGAATTCCTCAAAACGTTCGATGAAGAGAGGCACGTTCTCCACTTTCATAGAGAGTCCGGCGGCGTATGTATGTCCTCCGAAGTTTTCCAGCAGGTCGCGGCAGTGCTCGATGGCTTTGTAAACATCGAATCCCGAGACGGAACGGGCGGAACCGGTTGCCAGGTCGTCCGTGCGTGTCAGCACGACTGCCGGGCGGTAGTAGATTTCCGTCAGGCGGGAAGCTACGATGCCGATGACCCCTTTGTGCCAGTCTTCGTTGTAGAGCACGATGGAGCGGCGGTCGGCAAGCCCTTCCAGTTCGGCGACGATTCGGTTCGCCTCTTCGGTCATGTTCTTGTCCAGGTCTTTGCGGGTTTCGTTGTACTGGTTGATTTGACTTGCCTTTTCCAAAGCAGTCGAGAAGTCTTTCTCAATCAGCAGGTCCACGGCTTCTTTTCCGCTTTGGATGCGTCCGGAGGCGTTGATGCGGGGACCTATCTTGAATACGATGTCGCCCACGGTGATGTCTCTGTCTGCCAGTCCGCACACGTCGATGATGGCTTTCAGGCCTACGCTCGGGTTGCTGTTCAGCTGTTTCAGCCCGTGGTAGGCAAGGATGCGGTTCTCGCCCATAATCGGGACGATGTCCGACGCGATGCTGACCGCGCACAGATCCAGCAACGGAATCAGGTGGTGGAACTCGATGCCGTTGCTGATGGCGAATGCCTGCATGAACTTGAAGCCCACGCCGCATCCCGAAAGATGTTCGTAGGGATAGGTGTTGTCTTCGCGTTTGGCATTCAGAATCGCCACGGCGGGCGGAAGCTCTTCATCAGGTACGTGGTGGTCGCAGATGATGAAGTCGATACCCTTCTCTTTGGCGTAGCTGATTTCCTCCACGGCCTTGATGCCGCAGTCCAGCACGATGACCAGCCCCACGCCGCTTTCCGCAGCATAGTCCACCCCTCGAAAAGAGACTCCGTATCCTTCGTTGTAGCGGTCGGGGATGTAGTAGTCAATGTTCGAATAGAACTGTTGAATGAACTTGTAAACCAGCGCTACTGCCGTAGTGCCGTCCACGTCATAGTCTCCATAAACCAGAATGCGTTCTTTCTTTCCCATCGCCCTGTTCAGGCGTTCTACCGCTGCATCCATATCTTTCATAAGGAACGGATCGTGCAAATCCGGTAGCTGAGGGCGGAAGAACCTTCGGGCTTCAGTCGTTGTCGTTATTCCCCGCTCTACCAGCAATCCCCCTAATATCGGGCTGATTCCCAGTTCGCTGGCGAGTTGCCGGCTTGCTTCTGCCTGTTTGGATGTTATGGGTTGATAATTCCATTTATGAGTCATTTTATATATTATTTTTTCTTTTTCTATCTCAAGATGCCGGATCTGATAAGTCCAACGAGGTGTAAAGGTATGAAAAACTATTGAAACGGATGGTGTTTCTATGGGAAAATCTTCTTAAGGATGCTTTTTCTCTGCTAAAAAGCACGGCTTTTTCATTTCGGGGGTTAAAAGAGTTATCACTTCGCTTCATTAGGAGTTAGAGGAGTTACCACTTCGCTTCACTTCATTAGGAGTGAAAGGAGTGAAAGCCGATGCGCTGCATTGGAAGCCCCATGTTATGATGTCCGCTTTTTTTAATAAAAACCGGCTTGTTGTAAAGAATAAGAACAATCTCTTCGGGAGGCGTTTTTGGGGGGACCCGCTCCGTACCAAGGCCTTACCAACTCCATACCTTCTTCGGACGTTCTTCGGATAAAAGTACTTTTATGTGGAGAAGGTACGGAGTTGGTACGAAGGAGATACGAAGCAGACTATGCTGTAGGGGCGATTTCTGAGGCCATAAACAACACAAAACGGCTGTAAGCTCAAGGCTCTGGCAAACAACCCGATGGCGCATGATTGTAAACAATTATTTTTGTAGTTGCGCTTGTAGTGTCTTTCTCTCTACAAGCAAAGACAGGATAATTGCCCGTTGGCAGAATTGATTCGCACGCCTGCTCTCAAGCATGTTTAATGCGCTGATTATCAGTCGTCGAAAAAGTGGGCTGACAGACACTTGTGTTCAGCGTGACAAACACTTGTGTTCAAGCTGACAGACACAAGTGTTTGAGACGGCAGACACAAGTGTCTGTCAAACCGGGAAATATAAGGTAGATGTGTCAAAACATGCATTCCACTTTTTTAGGCACGGATTCCACGGATTTACACGGTTTTCTTCTTGATTAATCCGTGAAATCCGTGTAATCCGTGCCTAATTATATCGTTATGTCGGTTTCTTTTCGTTTGGACACATCTACTTGCTGATTTAATTGCGCCAACGGATAGGATAATTCTTTCTTTTTAGCTACTTTTGCGGCAACCATAACAAAGAAATTATGAAGAATCAGAGACCTTTGATATTGATTTCCAATGATGACGGCGTCATTGCGAAAGGCATTAGCGAGTTGATAAAGTTTCTTCGTCCGTTGGGCGAGCTTGTGGTGATGGCTCCGGATGCCCCGCGTTCGGGGTATGCGTGTGCGCTGACAACATCGGAACCGATTCACTACCAGATGATCCGCCAGGACGTGGGAGTGACGGTTTATAAATGTTCGGGTTCGCCGGCCGATTGCGTGAAGTTGGCCTTCCATACGGTGCTCGACCGTAAGCCCGACCTTGTGGTGGGGGGCATAAACCACGGCGACAACTCTTCGGTGAACGTTCATTATTCGGGCACGATGGGAGTGGTCATCGAAGGATGCCTGAAGGGGGTGCCTTCCATCGGCTTTTCACTCTGCTCCCACGAGCCGGATGCCGATTTTGAACCGGCAGGCCCCTATATCCGTGAGATAGCCCGTCAGGTGCTGGAGAAAGGATTGCCTCCCTTGACCTGCCTGAACGTCAACTTCCCGAATACGAAAGAACTGAAGGGAGTCCGGATTTGCGAACAGGCCAAAGGACAATGGGTGAACGAATGGGAAAACTTTGCCCATAAAGGAAACAGCCACTACTACTGGCTGACCGGTGAGTTTGCAGATAGCGAAGCCGACAACGAGCGGAACGACCATTGGGCGCTCAATAACGGCTACGTCGCCATCACCCCGACCACGGTAGATGTCACAGCCTATCACTTGATTGATGAACTGAAAACCTGGTTCTGAAACAATTAACAATTGACAATTGATAATTGATAATGGACAATGGACAATTGATAGCGGCTATGTAGCCAATAGAATATTGCCCCTCAGGCT
The DNA here is from genome assembly GCF_029057325.1 of Bacteroides sp. Taxonomy (GTDB): domain Bacteria; phylum Bacteroidota; class Bacteroidia; order Bacteroidales; family Bacteroidaceae; genus Bacteroides. The sequence continues at coordinate 3,605 of NZ_JAICZW010000138.1, forward strand.
GTCCGACAACTTCCGTTATGTTTTCTTTCAGACACGGCTTACGCGGATTTCACAGCATTCTATTTATCTTATCCGTGAAATCCGTGTAATCCGTGCCTGAAATCATAACAGCATGTAAGCAACCACAAGGCCTTTGGACAACCTCTCCCAAATCTCAATTACTAATTGTCAATTCTCAATTCTCAATTCTTATGAAGTACTACTTGATTGTCGGTGAAGCCTCCGGAGACCTGCACGCTTCCCACCTGATGGCTGCCTTGAAAGAGGAAGACGCGCAAGCGGAGTTCCGCTTCTTCGGCGGCGACCTGATGGCGGCGGTGGGTGGCACGCTGGTGAAGCACTATAAGGAGTTGGCCTATATGGGATTCATCCCTGTGTTGCTGCATTTGCGCACCATCTTTGCCAACATGAGGCGTTGCAAGGAAGACATTGTGGCGTGGCAACCGGATGTGCTGATTCTGGTGGATTATCCCGGCTTCAACCTGGATATCGCCAAGTTTGTCCGTTCCCATACAAGCATCCCCATATTCTACTATATCTCTCCCAAGGTGTGGGCGTGGAAAGAATATCGCGTCAAGAACATCAAGCGGGATGTGGATGCGCTGTTCTCCATCCTGCCGTTTGAGGTGGAGTTCTTTGAAGGAAAACATCACTATCCGATACAGTATGTCGGCAATCCGACGTTGGATGAAGTGACGTCTTTCCGTGCCTCCCGTTCGGAAACGTTCGATGAGTTTGTACGGGCCAACGGGCTTTCGTCCAAACCCATTATAGCTCTGCTGGCAGGCAGCCGCAAACAGGAAATCAAGGATAATCTGCCCGATATGCTTCGTGCCGCCGCCGCTTTTCCCGACTATCAGCTGGTGCTGGCGGGGGCTCCGGGCATTCCTCCCGAGTATTACGGGCGGTATGTGGGCAATGCGGATGTGAAGATAATTTTTGGCCGGACCTATTCCCTGTTGCAGCAGGCGGAAGCCGCGCTGGTGACATCGGGCACGGCGACCCTAGAGACGGCGCTGTTCGGGGTGCCTCAAGCCGTATGCTATCATACGCCGATTGGAAAGGTGATTGCTTTCCTGAAACGGCATATCCTGAAGGTGAAATATATTTCGTTGGTCAATCTGATTGCCAATCGGGAAGTGGTCAAGGAACTGGTGGCCGATACCATGACGGTGGAGCAGATTCGTGCGGAACTGAAGCGGCTGCTGTACGACCGGGAGTATCGCCGCCGGATGTGCGAAGGCTACGACGAGGTGAAGATCCGTCTGGGCGAGGCAGGTGCTCCCAAACATGCGGCCCGTGAGATGGTGAAGAGGCTGACGAACTTATATTTTGTTAAAAAGCAAAAGTCGATGCAGTAAAAGTTCCATTTTTGTGTTTTCTATGCAGAAACATCTAAAATGAACTTTGAATATGAAAAAATTACATGGATTATTGATGGCGATATGCTTGGCGGTGATGCCGGTATTGCAGTCGTGTAGTGATGATGATGGGTATTCCATCGGTGATTTTACCCCGCCTTTGTGGGCTACTGTGCGTGTCACCGGAAATGCTTTCTATTTGGATAGCGATGTCTGGGGAACACTTTGGCCGGTGAATACGGACCTGGGATGGTATGAGGCTGTGGACGGACAGCGTGTGCTGACCGTGGTCAATCCGTTGTGGGACAACTACGAAGGCTATGACCACGCCGTGAAGCTGCTGAGGCTGCAAAACGTACTGACCAAGGGAATAGATACGCTGACTCCCGAAACGGAAGAGGAGTTTGGCAACGACCCTGTGGTAATCTATCAGGGCGATATCACTATCAGCGGTGGTTATATGAACATCTTCTTTGTGCAGAATCTGCCGTCCAAGAACAAGCACCGCATCAGCCTGGTGCGTCCGCAAGCGGATGAAGAGTTGTATGGCGAAGATGGTTACATCCATCTGGAACTTCGCTACAACGATTTCGATGATGTGACCAACAGACAAGCCTACGGTGCCGTATCCTACAACCTGAACAGCCTAGATATCACCGATGAGACAAAAGGCATCAAGTTGAAACTCAATTCTCAAAAGAACGGCGAAGTAGAAGTGACACTCGATTTGAAGAGTAGCGATGCCGACAATGTGAAAAGCAGAAGTGATGCAGACCTGTCCGGTATGCAGCTGAAATAACGGAAGAGGCAGCTTAAAACCTACCCGTTAGTCAAACAGAAAAAAAGAGGAGATGTGTCAAAACATGCATTCCTCTTTTTTTAGGCACGGACTACATGGATTTACACGGTTTTCTTCTTGACTAATCCGTGAAATCCATGTAATCCGTGCCTAAAATCTATCATTATGTCGGTTCTTTTTCGTTCAGACACACTTTCTTTTTATATTTTAGAACATGGTCAGTGCATACAGATAGACCACTGCGGCAGGAATAGCTATCAGTGCGCTGTCGAAACGGTCGAGCATGCCACCGTGTCCCGGCAGGATATTGCCGGAGTCTTTGATGCCCAGTTGGCGTTTCATTAGTGATTCGGTCAGGTCTCCCCAAGTGCCGAAGATGACGACAACGATGGCCAGTCCGACCCACTGCCACCCCGGCATGAACGGAAAAAAGTGTGCGAAAATCAACGAGGAGGCAATGGAAAAGACACTGCCGCCGATGCTGCCTTCCCACGATTTCTTCGGGGAGATGCGTTCGAACAAGCGGTGCTTGCCGATGAGTGAACCTACACAATAAGCCCCCGTGTCGCTCAGCCAGATAAAGACGAAGATGGAAAGCGGCAGGATGGGATTGTAGGTGACACTGCTCGTTTCGGGCGAGTGGTGGAAAGCCAGTACGTTCAGCAAGGCGAAGGGCAATGCCACGTACAGCTGGCTGAGCATGGAGAATGCCCAGTTGCCTATCGGATTCTTTTTCTTCAGGTAAAGTTCGGCTATCATCAGGTAGAGCAGCAGCGCCAGATAGGGAAGAAACACCCGTGAGCCGCTGCTTTGTTGTGTGCAGAAGCTCATCAGCGCGAGGAACAGGTAGGCTCCTCCCAGGGCGGTGATGGTCTTATTGATGCTTACTTCGCCGCTGTTGTTGACCAATTGTGCAAACTCGTGTACGCTCAGCGCACAGATGAGGGTAAACAAGAAACCGAATGAGAGTGGGCCGCAGAGAATGCATCCCACCAATACGATGACGAACAATACACCGGTAATGGCGCGTTGGATAAAGTTATTTTTCATTGTTCTCTTTTTCCTTGATTTCCTTTTCTGCTTCAGCAGCCTTTTTCTCTTCTTGTTCCTCAACTTCTTTCAGCTCGGCAGAGGTTTTGGTGGCACTGATAATCTCTTCCGATCGCGATGCCCATGGCCGAGGTCCGAAGATATGCTCCACGTCTTCGGCAAAGATGACTTCTTTGTCAATCAGCAGTTGTGCCAAGCGGTTGTGGCCTTCCTGGTTCTCGGACAATATCTTCTTGGCACGTTCGTACTGTTCGTTCACCATCTGCTTGACCTCTTCATCAATCAGTTCCGCCGTCTTTTCGCTGTACGGACGGTTGAAAGAGTACTCGTCGTTGTTGTAGTAGCAGAGGTTGGGCAGCTTCTCGCTCATTCCTAAATAGGCAATCATGCCGTATGCCTGTTTGGTGACGCGCTCCAGGTCGTTCATCGCTCCGGTGGATATACGGCCTAAGAACAGGTCTTCGGCGGCACGGCCTCCCAAGGTGGCGCACATCTCATCCAACATTTGCTCTTTGGTGGTGATTTGCCGCTCTTCCGGCAGGTACCAGGCGGCACCCAACGCACGTCCGCGCGGCACGATGGTGACTTTAATCAGCGGGTTGGCATGTTCCAGAAGCCACGAAATGCTGGCGTGTCCGGCTTCGTGCATGGCGATAGAACGTCGTTCGGCTTCCGTCGTGATTTTGGTCTTTTTTTCCAAACCGCCCACGATGCGATCGACTGCATTCAGAAAATCCTGCTTGCCCACGAACTTCTTGCCGTGGCGTGCAGCTATCAGGGCAGCTTCGTTGCAGACATTGGCGATGTCGGCACCGGAGAAGCCGGGAGTCTGGCGGGCCAGCAAGTCCACGTCCACCGTATCGTCTATCTTGATGGGGCGCAGGTGTACGCCGAATACCTCTTTCCGTTCGTTCAGGTCGGGAAGGTCCACATGTATCTGTCGGTCGAAACGTCCGGCACGGAGCAGCGCTTTGTCCAATACGTCCACACGGTTGGTGGCAGCCAATATGATGACACCGCTGTTGGAACCGAAGCCGTCCATCTCGGTCAGTAGCTGGTTCAAGGTGTTCTCGCGCTCGTCGTTGCCACCCATGGCGGCTGCTTTGGCACGGGCACGTCCTACGGCATCAATCTCGTCGATGAAGACGATGCACGGCGCTTTTTCCTTAGCTTGACGGAACAGGTCGCGGACACGGGAAGCGCCCACGCCGACAAACATTTCCACAAAGTCGGAACCCGCTAACGAGAAGAAAGGTACGTTGGCTTCTCCCGCCACCGCTTTTGCAAGCAGGGTCTTACCGGTTCCCGGAGGACCTACAAGCAGGGCGCCTTTGGGAATCTTACCGCCTAATTCCGTATATTTCTGCGGCTCTTTCAGGAACTCCACAATCTCTTCCACTTCCTGTTTGGCTTCGGCGAGTCCCGCCACGTCCTTGAAAGTGACTTTGATGGAAGAATCTTTTTCAAACAATTGGGCTTTCGATTTGCCCACGCTGAAGATTCCACCGCCTCCGCCCATGCCGCTGCCGCCGGTCATACGGCGTGACAGGAATATCCAGAATCCAATGAGAAGCGCAAAGGGAAGTACTTGCCACAGGAAAGCACCGAAATAATTCCGTTTCTTTTCGTAGTTGACGGAACCGTCAAAGTGTGCTTCGTCCTGCTCTTTCTGCAAGAACTCTCCCAGGCTTTCGCGCGAAGGGGCTTCGGTCGTGATAAGCGGATTCTTGCCCACGCGGGTAGAGTCTTGGCGGAAGACGTTCCCCACATGCTGCGGTTTCACGTATGCTTCGACGGAGTTGTCGTCGTAACCTACTACTTTGCTGATGTAGCCGTTGCGCACATATTGCTGAAACTCATCGTAGGAGATGCTTTTGGTCGCATTGCCTCCTTCGTTGGTCAGGTATAGCCCCAATAGCATTGTCGCTATAATCATATACAGCCAGTTCAGATTGAACTTGGGCATATTCACCCTGTTGGGCTTTTTATTATTGGTATTGTTGTCCATACGTTTCTATTAATCAAGGTCGGGTATTTGAGTTAGTTTGGCATCCGCCCACAGGTGCTCCAGGTTGTAGAACTCTCTTGTTTCCGGCAGGAACACGTGTACCAGTACGTCCGAGTAGTCCATAGCCACCCATTCGGCGTTGCGTAATCCGTCCACGGCATAAGGCTTTACGTTGACGCCCTTCCGTGTAAATTCTCGGATGGATTCCACAATGGCTGTTACTTGACTGGGGGAATTCCCTTGGCAGATAATGAAATAGTTACATATCGTATCGTCTATTTTAGTAAGGTCTGCGACGACGATTTTTCTCCCTTTTTTATCTTGGATACCTTCTGTAATCTGTTGAATCAGTTCTTTTGTTTCGTTCATTATACATTAATCATATTAAAACAGTTGACAAATATACGTTGATTTATCATATCAAACATGTAAAAGGGGAAAAGTCTTTCAAATTTTGATTTTTTTTAGTTATATAATCCTTTGGGTTACGGTGCCTTATCATTTTTTCTGCAAAAAAACACTCTTTTTTATTTGGATTTATAAAATTCTTTGTATCTTTGCAACCGCAAAACAGAAATAAACCTATCATTGGGCTATGGTGTAATGGTAACACTACAGATTCTGGTCCTGTCATTCCTGGTTCGAATCCAGGTAGCCCAACCGAGAAGCCGCTAAGTATTTAGCGGCTTTTTTTATATCTGAATAATGGCCTGTTGTGTTTCCTTCTGTTCCCTTCTTCGTGTCCTCTCTTCCGCATAAACACAGGTTTATTACCATGCGCCCTCTTCCGGGCCGGCCGATATTTCCTTCCGACTGTGCTTAGATAACTTTAAGTCAAATGTTTTCGCAAGATAGAAACGGATGAGTCGTCTTCCATCTATACCGGTTGCTATACTGCGACCGTGTTTTTAAAGAAAGGTATGTACTTGTGCTTTTGATTGATTATTAGTGTGTTATGTGTTTTTAGGGCCGATATGGGGTCAGCGGATATTTCTGGTTGGTATCCATTTCCTTTATGCGTACAAAGTAGCCAATCTGAACATGAAGAACT
>NZ_JAICZW010000139.1 GCF_029057325.1 Bacteroides sp.
ATATGTTTGTGTTCAGTACGGTACTGAATGAGGTTCACTATACGACTCATTCAATATGTGTTTAATTGTCTATTTTTTTTATATCTGTAGAAAATATGCTGTCATTTCGAATATCGGATGAACCCTTTTAAGGAAATGAAGATTTTACGTCCGAAAAATAGATTGTTCAGAATAGATTTTGTACATTTGGATGTTGAAACCAAATGGAAGAGGACATATCCTGAATAGAAGCGGTTATGGAAGAGATTAGAAAAATATCGAAAGAGCAAATCCAGATGGCTTTTGTTGCCACCTGCATTGAGACTACGGCAAGGCAACAGGGCACTGATTACCTTGAAATATACCGTCGGATGGAACGGGTCGGCATGATTGAAGACTACATCCTGCCCAATTACGAAACCCTCCATAGCGAGAGCCGTGAAGTGTTGGCAGAACGTTTGATGGAGTGCTTAAACAATTGGGAGGCTGCGTTATGAGTACGGTAATGGTGTATCATGGAAGTACTGAAAGAGTGGAAAATCCTATCTGTAGATTCGGGAGAAAGAATCTTGATTTCGGACAGGGATTCTATATAACTAATCTGCGTGAGCAAGCTGTCGCGTGGGCGAATAATATGGCACGAAACAGAAAACAAACTGCCCTGCTCAACCGATACAGGTTAGATAGAGATGCCATTCTTGAAGTGGCTAAATGCAAAGTATTCAAGGCTTACGATGAAGAATGGCTGAGATTCATTGTAGGAAACCGTTTGGGAGAGAATCTGGCAAAAGAATATGATTATGTAGAGGGTGGGGTAGCCAACGACCGTGTCGTTGATACTATTAACCTTTATATGGCAGGATTGATGGAACTTAACTCTGCCTTGAAGGAACTTGCAAAGCATCAGCCTAACAACCAGATGTGTATCTTAAATCAAGACTTGCTTAACAAATATCTTGTATATGATGGAACAGAAGAACTATGACAGTCCGACCAAATCGCCGATAGTGCAGGAAATCATTATGAGTAATAGGATAGGAGCCATTTCCGTACTTTTAGCAAAGCATCTTCAGATAGACAATGTAAGGGCGTTGAAGTTATTCTATGAGAGTGAGACGTGCCGGAAGTTGCATGATAAATTGACAGGGTTTTATTTGTATGGTGACCTGTATGTGGTGGATGAGTTTATGCGAGAGATGGAGGATAGGCAGTGATTTTTTCCTATCTTTGGGGCTGATAAAGAAAGGTTGAACTATGTCAGAAACAGAAATGAACAGTTGTCGACTGACGTCAATGGAAGAGCCGGGCGATGAACGTATGGCTCAAATAATGCGTGAGGTCGCTGAGGATGCTCGCGAAAGTACTCGCCGGGCTGCTGAACGTGTGGCCGCAGGAATTGAGTCTGTGACACAAGCAGCACAGGAGAAATGGGGGGGAGACTATAAATAGAATTAAGAATGGCGGCAAGTAAACATCTTTGGGCTATTCCCATTCTTCCCAAATAAAAGCGGTAAAGGTGATTGAGGCAATAAATTCCTCCCACTATATCATCCCCAACTCTTTACCCACCCTGCACGCCTCAATCGAATTTTTCACCTGCAACTTCCCTAAAATCTCTTGCCGGTGCCGGCTGACCGTATGGATGCTGACACTGAGTATTCCGGCTATTTCTTTACTTGTCAACCCTTTGTTTATGAGACTCAGCACCTGTTTCTCTCTACCGGACAATATCTTTGCATTGTTCTGTTTGTCCAGTTCCTCCGTCTGCCCGTTGGTAGAGTTGACTATCAGGCATTTGGAGGGAAGGTCGAACAGCAAAGGGGTGTAGAGGCATAGAGCCAGCCACAACGTGTCGTCGGTGGGAGCGGAAATGTAGAATATCCGGTGCACTGCAGGGATATAGCTGTTCGTGCCGTTTCTCATGCGGAGTTTGCTTGTCAGGTAGTAGTGGGCACGTCTCTTTTTAGGCTGCCGCTTGACGAAATGGAAGAAACAGAGCTCTTGCAGATGCTTGTCCGCCAAATCGTCGGGATGGATGAAGCTGAAGATTTCCTCTTCCCAAATGGATGACACCTTGCCTTCCGTTCCACATTTGCCCGAATCCAGCATTTGCGCGAAGCCGCCATAATAGAGGTAACTGGTGTTGGTTCGCAAGTCGCTCAGCACGGCAATGGCGTTCTCCATTCGCGCATAGTTGCAGGCTATATCCTTATATCTGTTCAGCATTTCCGCATACGGCAGTTCTTTCGCAAAGTCTTGCGCTGAGAACTCCTTGTTCAGTATTTCCCTTGTATCCATTCGGTAGTCGATAAAATGGTTATTTATAATCATTGTGCATTATCCTGCAATGCTTTACCTTTGCAAAGGTAATGAAAATCAATGATTATCTATGATGAGTGAAAAAGAAAAATGCCGCCGGGGCGAGTTGTACGATGCCAACAATGATGCGGAGCTGATAGCTGAGCGAATGAAGTGCAAAGACCTATGCCACAGGTATAACCAACTGCTTCCTTCGGAAACCGAGCGCAGGGAGGAGATTATTGCCCGGCTGTTTGGAAAGACGGGAAGCCGTTTCCTGATAGAGCAACCGTTCTTTTGCGATTACGGCTACAATATAGAGATAGGTGAGAATTTCTACGCCAATGTGAACTGCGTCGTGCTGGACGAAGCCAAAGTTACGTTCGGCGACAATGTCTTCATCGCTCCCAACTGCGGCTTCTATACAGCCGGGCACCCCTTCGATGTGGAGCAGAGGAACCGTGGGCTGGAATATGCGCGGCCGATTACCATCGGCAACAATGTATGGATAGGTGCGCAGGTGTGCGTGCTGCCCGGAGTGACTATCGGCGATGATTGCGTCATCGGGGCAGGCAGTGTGGTCTGCAAGGATATTTCTGCCGGTTCGCTGGCTGTGGGGAATCCCTGTCGTGTGATACGAAAAATCAATTGTTGAAATAAAAAGTATTTAAGAATGAAAAAGTTATTGTTGAGTGGATGGATGATGGCCGCTTCTATGGCCTGCATGGCACAGTCGTTGGAAAAGATGCAGTGGTTTAACGAACCCGAACAATGGAAAATTGAAGGCAACTCGCTTTCGATGGAGGTCACTCCACAGACCGATTATTGGCGCATATCCCATTATGGATTTACCGTGGATGATGCTCCGTTTCTGTACACCCTGCGTGGCGGAGAGTTTGAGGTGAAGGTGAAGATATCGGGCGACTACAAGACGCGCTTCGATCAGTCCGGACTGATGTTGCGCATCGACCGGGAAAATTACATCAAGGCAGGCATCGAGTTCGTGGACGGAAAGTACAACCTCAGTACCGTTGTGACCCATCACACGAGCGACTGGAGTATCATTCCTGTGGAACGGCCTCTGCCCTTTGTCTGGATAAAGGCGGTACGCCGGCTGGATGCCGTGGAGATTTTCTATTCGTTGGACGACAAGGAATACACGATGATGCGCAATGCCTGGCTGCAAGACAACTGCCCCGTTATGGTGGGAGTCATGGGCGCTTGCCCCGACGGCAAAGGCTTCCGGGCAAAGTTCGAGGAATTCTCCATCAAGCATCTGCCGGACCAGCGCCGTGTGCAGTGGCTGGAGAAAAACAGCGAAGGGAAATAGTATCGGATTAAATTCTTCTTATGCAAACGTTTGCTGACGAATGTACGGCGATTTTCTCCGATATTCAGCAGCGAACGTTTTTTTCCTCTTTATCTTTGCAGCACGATAATTATTTTATAAACAATAACATGAGAAACATGAAAACAATTTGCACGAAACTGGCCTGCTTGTTGCTCGTCTTATTGGTAGGCGGCATAGCAAAGGCGGAGAGCATCACCTCGCCCAACGGCCAACTACAATTGAACTTTTCGGTAAACGCACAGGGCGAACCTGTTTATGAACTCTCTTACAAGGGAAAGCCCGTCATCAATCCATCCAAGTTGGGACTGGAACTGAAGAACGACCCGGGTCTGATGAATGGTTTCACACTGGCAGACGCCAAGACCTCTACCTTTGATGAGACATGGGAACCGGTGTGGGGCGAAGTGAAGCAAATCCGCAACCATTATAACGAACTGGCTGTGACGCTCAACCAGAAGGCACAAGATCGGAACATCGTCATCCGCTTCCGCCTGTTCGATGACGGTTTGGGCTTTCGTTACGAATTTCCCTTGCAGAAGAACCTGAACTATTTCGTCATCAAGGAAGAGCATACCCAGTTCGCTATGACCGGCGACCATACGGCCTTCTGGATCCCGGGCGATTACGATACACAGGAGTATGACTATACGGAGTCCAGACTTTCTGAAATCCGTGGCCTGATGGAAGGTGCCATCACGCCCAACTCCTCGCAGACCACTTTCTCGCCAACAGGCGTACAGACCTCCTTGCAGATGAAGACTGCCGACGGCCTCTACATCAACCTGCACGAAGCTGCTCTGGTGGACTACTCGTGCATGCACCTCAATCTGGACGACAAGAACTTCATCTTCGAATCCTGGCTGACACCGGATGCCGTAGGCGACAAAGGCTACTTGCAGGCTCCCTGCACATCGCCCTGGCGCACGGTGATTGTCAGCGATGATGCTCGCGACATCCTCGCCTCCAAAATCACGCTCAACCTGAACGAACCTTGCGCTTACGAGGACGTCTCCTGGATTAAGCCCGTGAAATACGTCGGCGTATGGTGGGAGATGATTGCCGGCAAGAGCACGTGGGCTTACACCGACGACCTCCCTTCCATCAAATTGGGAGAAGTGGACTATTCCAAGATGAAGCCCAACGGCCGTCACGCCGCCAACAATGAGAACGTGAAGAAGTACATCGACTTTGCCGCCGCCCATGGCTTCGACCAAGTGCTGGTAGAGGGCTGGAACGAAGGTTGGGAAGACTGGTTCGGCAAGTCCAAGGATTATGTGTTCGATTTCGTGACCCCTTATCCCGACTTCGATGTCAAGATGCTGAACGCGTATGCCAAGAGCAAAGGCGTGCGGCTGATGATGCACCACGAGACTTCCGCTTCCGTGCGCAACTACGAGCGCCATATAGACAAGGCATATCAGTTCATGGTGGACAACGGCTACAACGCTGTGAAGAGCGGCTACGTGGGCAACATGATTCCCCGTGGCGAACACCACTACGGCCAGTGGATGAACAATCACTACCTCTATGCCGTGAAGAAGGCTGCCGAATATAAGATATGTGTCAACGGCCACGAGGCAGTGCGTCCCACCGGCCTGTGTCGCACCTACCCGAACCTGATTGGCAACGAATCGGCACGCGGCACCGAGTACGAGGCATTCGGTGGCAGCAAACCGTTCCACACCACGCTGCTTCCCTTCAACCGTCTGATTGGCGGTCCGATGGACTACACGCCGGGTATCTTCGACACGAAGCTCGACTTCATGGGCGACTTGCCCCACGGACAAGTGCAGACCACGCTCTGCAAGCAGATGGCTCTCTACGTCACCCTTTACAGCCCCTTGCAGATGGCTGCCGACGTGGTGGACAACTACGAGAAGCACATGGACGCTTTCCAGTTCATCAAGGACGTAGCCGTAGATTGGGACGACAGCAAGTATATCGAGGCGGAGCCGGGCGACTACATCACCGTAGCCCGTAAGGCAAAAGGAACCGACAACTGGTTTGTGGGAGGCATCACGGATGAAAACGCACGTACCGCCAACTTCACACTCGACTTCCTGGAGCCGGGTAAGCAATACGTGGCAACACTCTACGCCGACGGCAAGGATGCCGACTACAAGACGAATCCCACTTCTTACCAGATAAAGAAAGGCATCGTGACCAATAAGACCAAGATGTCCGTGAAGGAAGCACGTAGCGGTGGTTTTGCACTGAGTCTGATAGAAGCGACTCCGGCAGACAAGAAAGAAGTGAAGAAATGGAAATAAGGATAAACAATTCTGATACGGATTGGTGTAAAGGTTAATAGTTTTTTAGGATAAAGAAAGTTTCAGTAGGTATTGGTTGAGCCTCGCGGGAGTTAAATCTCGCGGGGCTTTTCTTATAAGATATTGAACGACATCTTGAATTGCCGTCGCCCATTGACTACTACTACTGCACTGCTGTTTGAGGCTGCTTGGGGAATTAGCGCCAGACTGCTGATGCGTATGCAGTTGGACTGCAACATGCAGCAGACTACAAGTGACAAATCTTTTATGGAACGTTTGGCACAAATACGGAAATATGCAGCGTTGCTGTAGAACTTTCGGATTTATGCTTTTTTTATTCATTTCAATCCACCTTGAATTTCGCAAATTCTTTCTACCTTTGCATCCGTTAAACAAATAACCTAATTAACACGAAAAGTATATGGGAGGTTTTTTCGGAACAGTGGCTAAGGCAAGTTGTGTGGCCGACTTGTTTTATGGTACAGATTACAATTCTCATTTAGGAACAAAACGCGGCGGTTTGGCTACTTTTGATGCGGAAACCGGAATGTTTACCCGTTCCATTCACAATTTGGAAAGCACCTATTTCCGCACGAAGTTTGAAGATGAACTGGATAAGTTCAAAGGAAATTCCGGCATCGGAATCATCAGTGACACAGACCCTCAACCCCTTATTCTTAATTCTCATCTCGGGCGTTTTGCTATTGTGACGGTGGCTAAAATCGTAAACCTGCAAGAATTGGAGGCCGAACTGCTGCAGCAGAATATGCACTTCGGCGAGCTCAGTTCGGGCAAGACCAATCAGACGGAACTTATCGCCCTGCTCATCATACAGGGCAAGACGTTTGTGGAAGGCATTGAGAATGTCTTTAAGCACATCAAAGGCTCATGCTCTATGCTGTTGCTGACCGAAGACGGCATCATTGCCGCTCGCGACCAGTGGGGACGTACCCCCATTGTGCTGGGAAAGAAGGAGGGTGCCTACGCCGCCACCAGCGAGTCGAGCAGTTTCCCGAATTTGGATTATGAGATAGAGCGTTTTATCGGACCGGGCGAAATCGTGCGCCTGACCGCCGATGGGGTGGAGCAGTTGCGCAAGCCCAATGAGGAGATGCAGATTTGCTCGTTCCTGTGGGTCTATTACGGTTTCCCCACCTCTTGTTACGAGGGCAAGAACGTGGAAGAGGTTCGCTTTGCATCGGGCTTGAAGATGGCGAAGATGGACAAGTCGGAAGTGGATTGTGCCTGCGGCATTCCGGATTCGGGTGTGGGCATGGCGTTGGGTTATGCCGAAGGAAAGGGCGTGCCTTATCATCGTGCCATTTCCAAATATACGCCGACTTGGCCGCGTAGCTTCACACCCAGCAGGCAGGAGTTGCGTTCGTTGGTAGCCAAGATGAAGCTGATACCCAATCGTACCATGCTGGAAGGGAAGCGGTTGCTGTTCTGTGACGATTCCATTGTGCGCGGCACGCAGTTGCGCGACAATGTGAAGGTGCTCTATGACTACGGTGCCAAGGAGATACACATGCGCATCGCCTGTCCGCCGCTGATATACAGTTGCCCGTTCGTTGGCTTCACGGCTTCCAAAAGTGACTTGGAACTGATTACCCGCCGCATCATCAAGGAGCTGGAGGGGGATGAAAACAAGAACCTTGACAAGTATGCCACTACCGGTTCGCCGGAATACGAGAAGATGGTGGAAATTATCCGCGACCGATTCGGATTGACATCCTTGAAATTCAACACCTTGGAAACGCTAGTTGAGGCTATCGGTTTGCCGAAGTGCAAGGTCTGTACCCATTGCTTTGACGGTAGCAGTCACTTCTGATTAATAAAGTGTATGTAATTTCAGATTTATGATTTCAGACTTCAGCAGAATGCCAGTCGTTCATAAATCTGAAATTATAAGTCTGAAATCATAAATCTAAAAAATACCATGACTTTAGTAGAACGTTTTTTAAAGTATGTGAGCTTTGATACTCAGTCGAACGAGGAAAGCGGGGTGACTCCGAGTACCCCGGGGCAAATGGTGTTTGCCCGTTATCTGAAAGAAGAGTTGGAATCTTTGGGATTGGAAGAGATAACGTTGGACGAGAACGGCTATCTGTTTGCCACCCTTCCTGCCAATACCGACAAGGCGCTGCCCACTATTGGTTTCATTGCCCACATGGATACCAGTCCTGATATGAGCGGCAAGAATGTCGCTCCGCGTATCGTGCCTAACTATGACGGAAAAGACATTGTTCTTTGTGCCGATGAGAACATCGTCCTTTCTCCCGCCCAATTCCCCGAACTGCTCGACCACAAAGGGGAAGATCTGATAGTGACCAATGGTAAGACCCTGCTCGGTGCCGACGATAAAGCCGGCATTGCCGAAATCGTTTCGGCGATGGTCTATCTGAAAGAGCATCCTGAAATCAAGCACGGAAAAATCCGTATCGGCTTCAATCCGGACGAGGAAATCGGCATGGGTGCCCATAAGTTCAATGTGGAACAGTTTGGTTGCGAGTGGGCTTATACGATGGATGGCGGTGAAGTGGGCGAACTGGAATTCGAGAACTTCAATGCAGCTTCTGCCAAAATCGTATTCAAAGGACGCAATGTTCATCCGGGTTCTGCCAAGGGCAAGATGATAAACTCCATGTTGGTGGCAAATCGCTTCATGTCCATGTTGCCGGCAAACGAAACTCCGGAACATACCGAAGGCTACGAAGGCTTTTATCACCTGATAGGCATCACGGGAGAAGTGGAGCAGACCACTGTTTCTTATATTATCCGCGACCATGACCGCGCTCGCTTCGAGGCACGTAAGCAGGAAATGGAGCGTCTGATTGGTATCATCAATGCCGAATATGGTGCAGGTGTTGCCACGCTCGAACTTCATGACCAGTACTACAACATGCGCGAACAGATAGAGCCGGTGATGCACATCATTGATACTGCGTTTGCTGCTATGAAGGCAGTCGGCGTAGAGCCTCGTATCAAAGCCATCCGTGGAGGTACGGATGGTGCGCAGCTCTCCTTCAAGGGCTTGCCATGTCCCAATATCTTTGCCGGTGGCCTGAATTTCCACGGACGTTATGAGTTTGTGCCCATCCAGAGCATGGAGAAGGCCATGAACGTCATTGTCAAGATAGCCGAATTGGTCAATGCTTAAAAGCTGGATGTTGGATTTCTGATTTCAGAGTTCAGTTACGGACTTATCCCACATGGCATAAACCTGAAATCTGAAGTCAGAAGTCATAAATTATAAATCTGAAATCATAAATCTTTTAAATCTTTAAAATCATGAAAACTACTCCATTTACCGAAAAGCATATCTCGCTGGGTGCCAAGATGCACGAATTTGCGGGATATAACATGCCTATTGAATATTCGGGCATCATCGATGAGCATCTCACCGTTTGCCAGGGTGTCGGCGTATTCGATGTTTCACACATGGGAGAATTTTGGGTAAAAGGTCCGCAGGCTTTGGCGTTCTTGCAGAAAGTGACCTCCAACAATGTTGCCGCGTTGACTCCCGGTAAGGTGCAATACACCTGTTTCCCCAACGAGGATGGTGGTATTGTGGACGATCTGCTGGTTTATCATTATGAACCGGAGAAATATCTTCTGGTGGTGAATGCCTCCAACATTGAGAAAGACTGGAACTGGTGCGTATCCCACAACACTGAAGGTGCTGAGCTGGAGAACGCTTCCGACCGCATGGCGCAGCTTGCCGTGCAAGGTCCTAAGGCCATTCTTGCTTTGCAGAAGCTGACTTCCATCGACCTTTCCGCACTTCCTTACTATACCTTTACGCACGGTGAGTTTGCCGGAGAAAAAGATGTCATTATCTCCAATACTGGTTATACCGGTGCGGGCGGATTTGAGATTTACTTCTATCCGGAAGCAGCCATGAAGATTTGGGATGCCGTATTTGAGGCAGGTGCTGAATTCGGCATCAAGCCCATTGGTTTGGGGGCACGTGACACGCTCCGTCTGGAGATGGGATTCTGCCTGTACGGCAACGATTTGGATGACACTACCTCACCCATTGAAGCCGGGTTGGGATGGATTACCAAGTTTGTGGAAGGCAAGAATTTCACCAACCGTCCGATGCTTGAGAAGCAGAAAGCTGAGGGCACTGTCCGCAAACTGGTCGGTTTCGAAATGATAGACCGCGGTATTCCCCGTCACGGCTATGGATTGTGTGATGCGGAGGGTACTGCCATTGGCGTAGTCACTTCGGGTACCATGTCGCCTACCCGTAAGATTGGTATCGGTATGGGTTATGTGAAACCGGAATTCAGTAAGCCCGGTACGGAAATCTGCATTGATGTGCGGGGTCGCAAGCTGAAGGCAGTGGTAGTGAAACCGCCTTTCCGCAAATAGAATGAAGAGTTAGAAATGAAGAATGAAGAATTTAGCTGCGCTATGATGCCGTATGATAAATTCTTCATTCTTTATTTTTAGTTTCTTATTTTTCAGATTCTGCTTATCTTGTCCAGCATTTGTTTTGCCCAACTCATCTCTTTATTGGTCCATTCTTTCTCTTCCCCTTCAATGTCTTGGCCTTTATAGCTTGAAAGCAAGGTAAGGTATTCTTTCAGAATATCGGCGGCTTGAGCCTGCTTGTTCATGCGCATCAATAGTAAGGTCCGCTGTTTGTATATATCCAGATTGGGACTTGTTCCTGCCAGTTCCTGTGCTTTGTCTAGTAGGGCAAGGCAGTGGCTGTTTACCTCTTTTGTATTGGACAGCGCCATTTCTGCTTTTACCAGAAGGACGTAATCGTTGTCCGTGGCGAGTCTGTTGTCTATGTTTTTGTGTATCAGCCGGGCGGTTTCCTTATAATGCTTGTTGGCATAGTTCATGGCGGCATTGAAGGAGACAATGTCACTGGTGGTCCGGAGGTAGGGGCGTGCACTCAAGTTATGTGTCTCGCCGGCTTTCGCCATGCGTTTTTGCAGGTTTCCGATGCTGCCGTAGCGGGGAATCTCTTTGTTGTATTGGCGTTGTTGATAGTAACCGGTGATTTTGTGGAGTGCCGATGACAATCCGCCGGGGTTGTAGCCTTTGAATTCCAGCAGTTCGCGGGCGATGCGGTCGGCGGATATTTCTTGAGGAGCCTTGTATTTCATTCCCAGTCGGTCTGTTGCCGGAATGCTCAGGAGGGAGGCGATAGTGCCGATATTTGCCACCAGGCTGACAGCGTATGCGTCGTCATCATTATCCCAATGGGCTATATCGAGTGCTGCTTCAGCTGTCGCACTGAAGACTTCGGCCCAGAAAGCCGCACGCTTGGCACGCCGTTCGGCACGATGGATGTTATATACTTGATGGTCAAGAACGAAGTGTCCCAGTTCGCAGGCGATGACGGCGGCCAGTTCGTCTTCAGAATCGAGGGTGCAGAGCAATCCGGTGCTGATTACCATCGAGCCATTGGGCAGCATGAAGGCATCCGGTTCGGGCGACTGGATGAGGCGTATATTCAGGTTTTCTTTGCGATTGCTGTCAATGGTGATGGCATTCAATTTAGAGAATACGCCTTGCACGTAGGAAGTCATGTAGTCGTCTTGATAGGCTATCTCGTTTAGTTTTTCGAGGTAGTCACGACACTCTTCGTCTATTTCTTGGCGTAGTTTATGCCTATAATTGTAGTTGTAGAAATGTTCGTAAAGGTGATATTTCAAGTATATTTGCTGCCAGAATTCCCGATCGGTTTGCGGGGTGGACAGGGCAATGAGGTTCATTTCTTCCGAAGGGATAGTCTCTTGTATGCCGTTTACTTCAACGGCGTAAAAGATTTCTTTCCCTTTTTCGTTGGGGCCATGCATCTTGACAACCCGGCGGATGGTAACCGGGGTGCCGGCCGGAGATTGTCCGTATTTTTGGGTCAGTTCTCCTTTGACGGCAATGATTCCACTTAAATCTTTGTGTTTGGATTTGGCAAATCCTGCTGTTGTGGCGAGGATTGCCAGAACGAATAGGGTGGTGAGTCGTTTCATATTATTGTATGTCTTGATTTCGATAGGGCAAAAGTAGGAAAGTATTTTTCCCTATGCCTGCTTTTTCCCCTATTTGATGGTAGGAAAATCCCTATTTGTCGAAATCCTCGTCAAGGATGGATATGAAAAAAGGGAATCTCTCTTTATGAAAGACTCCCCTTTTTCAGTTCACTTGAAACTGATTATTTCTTGCGGTTACCGTAACGGCTCATGAACTTATCAACACGACCGGCGGTGTCAACCAACTTGGACTTACCGGTGTAGAACGGGTGAGAAGAACTGGAGATTTCCAGCTTTACCAACGGGTAAGTTTCACCTTCGAATTCGATAGTTTCTTTCGTGTTGCAAGTGGAACGAGACAAGAACATGTCACCATTTGACATATCTTTAAATACTACCGGACGGTAATTTTCGGGATGAATACCTTTTTTCATTTTGATATTTGTTTTTTTTAATTTGTTATTCGGTTACTATTTTGGTAATAAATAGTGTAATGGTCTTATTTTTCAGAGCGCAAAGATAAGGCATTTCTCGGAAATAGAAAAATGTTTCGTGAAAAAAATAGCCTTATCTTCACGGCTTCTTTCATCGTAAGGAGTTAGAACCGATATTTTTGCGGCTACATACACAAGCGTGTCGTTTTTAATTTCTCTAATTTCTCTGATTTCTCTGAATTTGCTATAAATCATCAATATTTACATAAATTATTCCTCTCTCCCCAAAAACGTCACATTCAGTTCTTCCTGTCCGCCTCTTGTCCGGCCCGTTTCTGCGCCATAGTTTCTTCGACTCTTCTTCGGACGTTCTTCGGACATTCTTCGGTCCTGGGGAGTGGAGTT
>NZ_JAICZW010000014.1 GCF_029057325.1 Bacteroides sp.
AGTGTTAAATCAACTAAAAAGGAGGATTAATCATGGCACAACAAGTTCAATCAGAAATCAGATATTTAACTCCGCCCACAGTAGATGTTAAGAAGAAAAAATACTGCCGTTTCAAGAAGAGTGGTATTAAGTACATTGACTACAAAGACCCTGAATTCTTGAAAAAATTCTTGAATGAGCAAGGTAAGATTCTTCCGCGTCGTATTACAGGTACTTCTTTGAAGTTCCAACGTCGTGTAGCTCAAGCTGTGAAGAGAGCACGTCACTTGGCGTTGCTGCCTTATGTAACTGACATGATGAAATAATAGGAGGAGGAAAGTATGGAAATTATATTGAAAGAAGACATCGTAAACTTGGGTTATAAGAACGACATCGTGACTGTAAAGTCCGGTTATGGTCGTAACTACCTCATCCCGACCGGTAAGGCTGTCATCGCTTCTCCGGCTGCAAAGAAAATGTTGGCTGAAGAGTTGAAACAACGCGCTCACAAGCTGGAGAAAATCAAAAAGGATGCTGAAGAATTGGCAGCCAAGCTGGAAGGCGTATCATTGAAGATTGCTACGAAAGTCAGCTCTACAGGCACTATCTTCGGTTCTGTCGGCAATATCCAAATTGCTGATGAGTTGGCTAAGCTGGGTCACAACATCGATCGTAAGATTATCGTAGTGAAGGATGCTGTGAAGGAAGTTGGTAACTACAAGGCTATCGTTAAGTTGCACAAGGAAGTTTCTGTGGAAATTCCTTTTGAAGTAGTTGCAGAAGAAGCCTGATAATTTAGAAACTATATAGGAGAAAGCTCGGTTCTTTATGGAATCGGGCTTTTCTTATTTGGGGATATTCAGTAAATATCTCCTAAAAATTAAGGCTCATCCGGAATTTGGAGTGATAATCGGGCTTTCACCCGTTAATGATAGAAAGCGTCATTGTGCGCCATCGTTCCAAATATCGGATGAGCTAAAATTAAGATAGCACATGAAGGTGCCCCCCCCTAATCTCTTTATGTCCATTCGGGTGGCTCTCTCCCTTGAGAGTTCAGTTCTGAGCACCTTTCTCGACTGCTCGTCCTTGGCCGCCCTTCCCTTGCGGACAAAGAAGTGTATATTTCATATTTCGTACAGAACTTCCTGTTGGCGTTGTTGGCGTATATGGAATCGGCAGCCACGCACCTTACTCTCGCCTTCATAAGTCTCTGCTGCAGTCGGATACAAGCCTTTAGGCGTATCCCCTCGTTGAACGCCTTGAATGAGAGATGCTCGATGAAGGATATGCCGTCTATTTGTATGTTGCCAGCCTTCGCACCGAACTCAACCGGCTTTGTCTCCTTGCCTCTTACGATAGGGCATACATAATGGCGGTCGATGCTGACAATACGGTCGCTGACCTTCCCACCTTCAAACAGCTCCTTCCCCTGCACAAGGACTTTTCTGATTACGGAAAGCCGTTTCTGGTACTCCTGCGTATAGCGGAGTGAGGCACCGTACTTCTTATCAATCCTGTCCCTCTCGGAAGTATTTCGTATTTTTGCTATATCTTAGTTGGGGTATTTCCCCCGTTTTGGCCGTCAAACCTTATTTTCGGGGGAATATCTAAAGATACAAAAAAAAGCCTGCTAATTCGCAATGCTTTATGTATGAATTAGTTGGCTAATTTTATGATATTTACTGAATGTCCCTATTTACTGAATGTCCCAGGGTAAAGATATAAAAAAAAGTCTGTCCGTGCTTTGTGCACGTCAGACTTTCAATCCTCTCTAATGTGTTGTACCCTGAAGATTATTCAGCTACAACAGCTGCGCTATCTGCTGCTACAGTATCTGCTACTTCAACAACTTCTTCTACTACTGCTACTTCTTCTACTGCTACAGTGTCAGCGGCAGGTTGTTCAGCGTTAGCTGCTTTGTTACCACAAGATGCGAAAGATACTGCTACGATAGCTGCGGCCATCAAAACTAATTTTTTCATTTTCTTTTTACTTTTAAAAACGTAATACAATCAATTGCTTTATTAAAACGCTGCAAAGGTATGCACTTTTTGAATAAGTTGTTCTCGGAACTCCAACTTTTTTTATATTTTTTTTTGAGCTAAAGCCCATTTTGATGCTATTTGTATGTTTTACAGCATGTTATTCTTCTGCAATGCTGTTGTATAAATATCTTTTGATGCTTCTTTTGGGGGTCTTCTCAAATTCTGTCGGATATAACTGGATTTGGCTTACTTTTTCGTAGGCAGCCACGCTGTTATTCAGATTTTTGAGATTTTCGTCCATGATGGCTTTGAGGTTGTCATCGTGGTTCAGTCCTAATGAGTCTAATGCTTCATAGTCGGCATATACCAGTGCGACCAGTCTCTTTTTTCGTTCGATGACAAGGCTTTCCAGGACGAAAGGCATGTTGTTGAGCCGCGCTTCTATCTCTTCGGGGAAGATGTTCTGACCGCTTGAACTGAGAATCATGGTCTTGCTGCGTCCGCGGATGTAGAGGTTGTTTTGTTCGTCCAATGTGCCCAAGTCGCCGGTGCGCAACCAGCCGTCTTCGGTAAAGACTTCTTTGGTCGCTTCAGGGTTCTTGTAGTATCCGACCATGACGTTTTCGCCACGCACTTGAATTTCGCCCAGCTTGTCGTTGGGGTTCTCCTTATAAATGCGTGCTTCCATAATGCCATCGAGTATGCGTCCGGAAGAGGTGGGGACAAACTCGTCCCACGGGGCATAGCTGATAAGCGGAGCGCATTCGGTCATACCATAGCCGATGGTGAAGGGGAACTTGATGCGGTGGAAGAACTCTTCCACTTCCGGATTCATGGCGGCTCCTCCGATGATGACTTCTTTGAAACGGCCGCCCAGTGCATCTACCAGCTTCTTGCGGATTTGTCCGTATATCTGTCCGTCGAGCAGGGGGATATTGAGTGCCCACTTCATGGCACGCTTGTTGATGATGGGCTGGATTACGTTTTTGTATATCTTTTCAATGACAAGCGGGACGGTGATAATCAGGTTTGGTTTCACCTCTTCGAACGCCTTCATCAGGATTTTGGGTGAAGGCACTTTGCCCAGCAATGTGACATGAGTCCCGACGGCGGTGGCGGTGAGGAAATCGAAGGCGCAGCCGTAGGCGTGTGCCAGTGGCAGGAAGGAGAGTACTTTGTCTCCCTTTTTCAGCAGTTCGGTGCGGATGCCGAAAGTGACGTTGCCCGCCAGGTTGTTGCCTGTCAGCATCACTCCTTTGCTGAATCCGGTGGTGCCCGAAGTGTAGTTCAGCAGCATCACTTTGTCATTGGATAGATCGGTATATAGCACGTCCTCTTTGTGGAATCCGTTCGGATAGGTTTCTTCCATTTTCTCGTCCTGTTGTTTCAAGAAGCGCTGGATGGTTTCTCCATCGCGCTGATACAAGCAGCGGAAGTCGTTGAGTGAGAATACGCCGCGCAGTCTGGTGAGGCGCTCTTCCTCCAGATGCTCCCAGATGACGTCGCTGGTGAAAAGGAAGGTCGATTCGGAGTGGTTCACGATGTGATGCACATCGTTGGGGTTGAAGTCTTGCAAGATGGGAACCACGATTCCTCCGTAGGTGATAGTTGCCATGTAGGCGATACACCAGCGGGCGTTGTTCTTGCCGATGATGGAGATTTTGTCGCCGCGCCGCAACTGGCAATGTTTGAAGAGCAGATGTAATTTGGCTATCTCGCGTGCCACTTCGCCATAGGTATAACTTTCATTTTCTCCATAATTGGTGTAGCAGGGGAGGTCCCAATTTTCACGAAAACTATGCTCGTATAGTTTGATGAAGTTTTCTTGTATCATTGCACATTTTATTGATGAATGTGCAAAATTAGGGAAAATAGATGAATAATGTATATATTTGCAGCGAAAATATCTATATAAACTCATGATTGATACCCATATATTCCAAAATAAGACAGCGGTTTACTATACGCTGGGGTGTAAACTGAACTTCTCGGAGACCTCGACCATCGGCAAGATTTTGCTGGAGGCAGGTGTACGCACGGCACGCAGGGGCGAGAAAGCGGATATCTGCGTGGTAAACACCTGTTCGGTGACGGAAGTGGCGGACAAGAAATGCCGCCAGGCCATTCATAGACTGGTGAAGCAACATCCGGGAGCGTTTGTAGTGGTGACGGGTTGCTATGCCCAGTTGAAGCCGGAGACGGTGGCTAAGATAGAGGGGGTGGACCTGGTGCTTGGGGCTGAACAGAAAAAAGACCTGCTCGGCTATCTGGGCGATTTGCAGAAACACGATGCCGGTGAAGTCCATACTTCCGCATTGAAGGATATACGTTCCTTTGCTCCTTCTTGCTCGAGGGGCGACCGGACCCGTTTCTTCCTGAAGGTGCAAGACGGTTGCGATTATTATTGTTCCTATTGCACCATTCCTTTTGCCCGTGGACGCAGCCGCAACGGCAGCATCGCTTCCATGGTGGAGCAGGCCCGTCAGGCGGCAGCCGAAGGCGGGAAGGAGATTGTGCTGACCGGTGTCAACATCGGGGACTTTGGCAAGACTACCGGTGAGACTTTCTTTGATTTGGTGAAGGCGCTGGACGAGGTGGAAGGCATTGAACGCTATCGCATCTCTTCCATTGAGCCCAATCTGCTGACGGATGAGGTCATCGGGTATGTGGCACGTTCGCGCCGTTTCATGCCCCATTTCCACATTCCCTTGCAGTCAGGCTGTGACGAGGTGCTGAAGCTGATGCGTCGTCGTTACGATACCGCTCTGTTCGCCGCTAAAATCAAGAAGATAAAGGAGGTGATGCCCGATGCTTTTATCGGTGTGGATGTGATAGTGGGCACGCGCGGCGAAACGGAGGAGTACTTTGAACAAGCGTATGAATTTATCCGGAGTCTGGACGTGACGCAACTGCATGTTTTCAGCTATTCGGAACGCCCCGGTACGCAGGCTTTGAAGATAGAGCATGTGGTGCCTCCCGAGGAGAAACATCGCCGCAGCCAACGGTTGTTGGAGCTTTCGGACGAGAAGACGCGTGCTTTCTATGCACGCCACATCGGGCAGGTGATGCCTGTGTTGCTGGAGCGTCCCAAACCCGGAATGCCGATGCACGGCTTTACGCCGAACTATATTCGCGTGGAGGTGCCTTACAACGATGCGTTGGACAACCAAATGGTGACGGCGCGTCTGGGCGATTTCAATGAAGAGGGTACGGCGCTGCTGGGCGAGATAACCGTTTTGTAATGTGTGGATGAAAACCTGAAGAGAGCGTTTGCCATGGATAAGATTGCTGTTGTCATATTAAACTGGAACGGATGCGATATGCTCCGTTCCTTCCTTCCCAATGTAGTGCGCTGTTCGGAGGCGGAGGGCGTTGTGGTCTATGTGGCCGACAATGGTTCTACGGACGCTTCCGTGGAGATGCTTCGTCGTGAGTTTCCTGCCGTCCGGCTGATTCTGTTGGGCGAGAACTATGGCTTTGCCGATGGCTACAACCTTGCCTTGAGGCAGGTGGAGGCGACGTATGTGGTGTTGCTCAATTCCGATGTGGAGGTCACCGACTATTGGTTGGCTCCGTTGGCAGAATATATGGACGCCCATTCCGAAGTGGCCGCTTGCCAGCCTAAAATACGCAGTTGGCGCCATAAGGGGATGTTCGAATATGCCGGTGCGGCGGGAGGCTTCATCGACCGTTACGGTTATCCGTTCTGCCGGGGCCGCATCATGGGAGTGGTGGAGGAAGATAGGGGGCAGTACGATACGGTACTTCCCGTTTTTTGGGCCACGGGTGCCGCGCTGTTCATCCGCTTGGCGGATTATCGGGAAGCAGGCGGTCTGGACGGCCGTTTCTTTGCCCACATGGAAGAGATTGATTTGTGCTGGAGGCTTCGTGCCCGTGGCAAGCGGTTGGTATGTGTGCCGCAGAGTGTGGTCTATCACGTAGGAGGCGCCACGCTGAAGAAAGAGAATCCCCGGAAGACTTTCCTGAATTTCCGCAACAACTTGCTGATGCTGTATAAGAATCTGCCGCAGGAGGAATTGAAGCACGTGATGCGTGTGCGTGCAGTGCTCGACTTTGTGGCTGCCGCCAGCTTCCTGTTGAAAGGTCAGTTCTCCAATGCGCTTGCCGTACTTCGTGCCCGCCATGCTTACGCTTCCCTTCGTCTTTCATTTCAAGCGTCGCGCGAGGAGAATCAGAAGAAGGCGATTCTGGCGACGCTTCCCGAACGGACAAGCTACAGCATTTTGATGCGGTTCTATGTGGGGGGGAAGAAATACTTCTCGAAATTGTGAGATTGGCGGTTATCTCTACGTCTTCAGGCTTATTTGCGCGTCGAGGTATGTCGGGGAGAGATTGCGATTCCTAAAAAGAGGCAAAACGCACCGAATGCCCAGATGCTTCCCCATATAATCCCTTCTTCAAAAGGTATAATGACTTCTTCCGTGCGGTCAGGATTATACCATACCGAAATCTCACTTCCTTGGAATATGAAGGGATTGTGCAATTGCATCCTGACGTGACTTTTGTAACGCTTCGTTTCATATTGAATGCGTGCTGTACGCTTGTAGTATATTTTTCGATGACGATATGTCTTTTCTGTCTTCAGATGTGTTACAATTCCTGTGGTATGTTCCGTTTTTTTTGATTTATCATACAAGTTATAAATGCCATACGAGCCTGCGATAAACGAAATGCCACCTATCAGGAACAACAGAAGTATAATAGTCTTTGATTTCATATATGTATTCCGGCATTCTTGAAAAAAAAGAATTGAAGTTGGTGAAATAAAGATTATTCCAACCAGCTTCAATTCTAAAGGCTGTCATATTAGGCCTTATTCTTGATAATCATTACCTCTATAATAGAAATAGCGGCCTTTTCAGGAATAGCCAATGCTTCTGCCAATTGGTTGATAATCTCTTTTTCTTCCTCTTCAAGAACTCCGTCAGCAAGTGCTATATCTACAGCACAAGCAAAAGCCGTAAGTTTCAAGTCATCGGAAAGGCCTTCTGCTGATACTTTTGCTAAAGCGCCTGCACCGTCTTTCCTTAAGATTTTAAACAGTTTGTCGAACAACTTGTCAAAAGCCGGACCGGAAAAATTGTCGTATAACTTTAAACGGCGAATGTAATTTACGATACCTGCCCATTCAGATTCTGCGATGCTGCCGTCTGCACCTGCCATTGCAATGGCAATTCCGGCAAAAGCCTCTTGTTGGGTCAGCTTGGTTTCTTCCGGTGCTGCTTGAAAGATTTTGTCAAAAAGTCCCATATTCTTTTTTTTCATGCTCTTGGTTCCTGCGAGCGTTTATAAAAAAACTACGAAGCGTGGAACCGTATGCGTCACATCTTAAAATACGGTCTCCTGAGAACACCTTTGTGAACGGGTGTGTGGATAACAGCTTCGCACCTTATGTATGAAGACTATTGCGCGCTCGCTCGCTCATTGTTTTGACGTTTTTCAGGTTTTGCATTTACAAGAAGAAGACCATAACGCCTCGATATTTCTAATATGTCTTGGGTGGAGTTTCCTCAATCCAAGTGCGAAATTAGTTATTTTGTCAATACATTGTATCTATGAAGCGCAAAAAAATGTGACCTGAACATTTATTTTTTTCGGTCTTTCCGTTGTTTCTCTCAAGCCTTGTCGTGATTCGTCAATTTTAGTCGCAAAAAAACTTTATCCGGATGTTTGCCAACAGAACTCCGTGCGTCTGTGCAAACCAAAACATTGCCGCTGCTTTCCGAAAACATTGCCGCTTTCGGGCTGAAACATTGCCGGATATCGGAAGCGTAGAATAGGGGAATAGCGCCCCTTTATTATTTTACTGACTCATAGCCTCAGGCAGAATCGCTACCTTCTATAAACAAAAATCAGGTAGAAATCTTTCGATGACTACCTGATTCTCTTCAAGAGCGGAAGACGGGGCTCAAACCCGCGACCCTCAGCTTGGAAGGCTAATGCTCTATCAACTGAGCTACTTCCGCA
>NZ_JAICZW010000140.1 GCF_029057325.1 Bacteroides sp.
AGTGGTGCCACCAGGAATCGAACCGGGGACACAAGGATTTTCAGTCCTTTGCTCTACCAACTGAGCTATGGCACCATTGTTTCTCGTTTGCGGTTGCAAAGGTAGTGAAACTTTTGGACTTATGCAACATTTTGGGGAATAAAAACGCTGATAATTGTTTATGTGGCTAATTATCAGCGTCTATTGAATTGAAAAAGATAGAAAAACTCTTTTCTTTTTTTATTTGTTATGGGGGATTGGGCTTTTTAGGAAGGAGATTCATTTTCCTCTACGGAAATTTCTTCTTGCAAAGAATTCCATCCTTGAGCTTTTAACTCAAACTCTTGTCCGTCACGAGTAATTAGGGCACAGCCCAATTCAGGTTTAGTGATATGACCTATCAGCCTGATACCTTCCATTGCGGATATTTTTTCGTGGTCGGCAATGGGGATCGTGAATAGCAATTCGTAGTCTTCGCCACCATTGAGAGCACAGGTTGTCAGATTCATGTTGAATTCCTCTGCCATGACTGCTGTTTGATAGTCAATGGGGATGTGCTCTTCATAGATGCGACAGCCCGCTTTGCTTTGGGTACAGATGTGTAGCAGTTCAGATGAAAGGCCATCGGAAATATCCATCATGGAGGTAGGTTGTATGCCTTCTTCTGCCAATTTCTGGATGATATCCCGGCGGGCTTCCGGTTTTAGTTGGCGTTCCAGCAGATATTCTTTGCCGGCGAAATCGGGTTGCAGGTCTTTATCGGCACCTTTGAGGACGGCTTTTTCGCGCTCCAGCAATTGCAGTCCCATATAGGCGGCACCTAAATCGCCGGAGACGCAAATGAGATCGGTTTCTTTGGCTCCGTTGCGATAGACAACCTTGCCTTTTTCGGCTTCACCGATGCAAGTGATGCTGATGGTTAGCCCTGTGTAGGAGGCAGATGTATCGCCGCCTACAATATCGACGTCATATTCTTCACAAGCCAGACGGATGCCCGCATACAGTTCTTCCATCTCCTCTATGCTGAAGCGTTTGGAAATGCCTAAGGATACTGTGATCTGTCGAGGTGTGCCATTCATGGCATAGATGTCGGAAAAATTGACGACAGCCGATTTGTATCCCAAATGCTTTAACGGTGTGTAAACCAAGTCGAAGTGTACTCCTTCCATTAGCAAATCGGTGGTGACAAGCACCTCCTTTTCCGGATAAGAGAGAACTGCGGCATCATCGCCGATGCCATATTGGCTCGATTTGTTTTTTAATTCGATGCCTTCTGTAAGATGTCGGATAAGTCCGAATTCACCAAGGGTTGCTATTTCTGTTCTCATGGTTGTCAGGCTCTGTTTATTAGTTCACGCATAATTTCTGTCATTTTGGGTTGTGCTTCGTCAGCGGCTTTCTGCACCTCTTCGTGAGAAACTTCCACAATTTTTCCTTCCACACCGAGGTCGGTGATGACTGATACACCGAACACTTTAATGCCGCAATGTTTTGCCACAATAACTTCCGGTACGGTTGACATGCCTACTGCATCGGCTCCCAGAATGCGGAACATCTTATATTCGGCTGGTGTTTCAAACGTAGGGCCTTGTGTGCCGATGTAAACGCCATGTTGAACTTTGATGCCCTTTTCGGTGGCAATGGCATCGGCTTTGCGAATCAGTTCCTTGTCGTATGCTTCGCTCATATCCGGAAAGCGAGGTCCGTAAGGGATGTTCTTGCCATGCAGGGGGTGTTCGGGAAAGAAGTTGATATGATCGGTGATAATCATCAGGTCTCCGATTTCAAATGTTGGGTTAGTTCCGCCGCTGGCGTTGGATACGAACAATGTTTTTATACCCAATTCGCGCATGACGCGTATCGGGAAAGTCACTTCCTTCATTGAGTAGCCTTCATAGAAGTGGAAGCGTCCTTGCATTGCCATGATATCTTTGTTGCCCAGTTTCCCGAAAATTAGCTTGCCGCTGTGTCCCTCTACGGTAGATACAGGGAAGTTGGGGATATCTTCATATTTTATTTCATACTTCTCGGCAATTTCACCGGCAAGGCTGCCTAATCCGGTTCCGAGGATAATGGCTGTCTCTGGATGGGTGTGCATCTTTCCTTTCAGGAAATTAGCGGTTTCTTGAATACGCTCTAACATAGTCAATTATGTTTTGGTTAAAAATAGATTGTTGATTTTGCAGTATTGTTACCTCTATAGGAAGCACGTAGATGTATGGCTTCAGTTGTTCATCCAATGCTGGATGGAGTTTCAGCCTTTCTGCATCTTTTTCTGTTGTGATAATCAGTCGGCTGTTCTTTTTCAGACGTAAGAACTGTTCTTTGATTTGTAACAGGTCTTTGTTGCTGAAATCGTGATGGTCGGCGAAGGCCAACAGCTTGACGTGCGGGGTGTATGATTCCACCTCTTTTTGCAGCGGGGCAGGGGAGGCGATTCCCGTGACCAGCAACACCTGTTCAGTTCCTTTCAGAGAAGAAAATGTTTGGTGATTGTCTCTCTCCGGGGGAAACAGTGGTTGCAGCTTTCCGTAACAAAAACGCGAGAAGTAGAGTTGCTGGTAGGGGAACAGACGCAGCTGTTTGGCGATAATATTGAAATCTATCGGTTTGATGTTATCCGGACATTTGGTCACAAGGACGATTTGCGCCCGGCTTTTGCCTTCAGCCGGTTCGCGCAGTCTTCCGGCAGGTAACAAGGCATCGTCGCACAGCAACCGATGGAAATCGGTTAGCAGTATATTTAGTCCTGCTTTCACATAGCGGTGTTGGAAGGCGTCATCCAAAAGAACAACTTCCACGCGGGGACTTTGCAGTTTCAGCAATTGCTCGATGCCCCGGCACCGGTTTTCATCTACTGCTACCCGTATATGGGGGAATTTATGTTTGATTTGACATGGTTCATCCCCTATTTGTTGTGCATCGCTGTGGGCATCTGCCAGCACATAGCCGCGGCTTTTGCGTTTGTAGCCTCGGCTTAGGGTGGCTACGTTCATTCCGTTTGCTTGCAGTAATTTTATCAGATATTCCGTATGTGGTGTCTTGCCCGTTCCTCCCACTGCAAGGTTGCCGATGCAGATAACAGGAACATCAAAACTCTTTGAGTGGAGCCATCCCCAATCAAAGAGTTTATTTCGTAAGCATACCCCCAAGCCGTAAAGCCATGATAGGGGGTATAGCCAATGGTTTATCTTAATAGAGTTTGCTGTCATTGAATATTCAGTTCAAACGGCATGCGTGCCTGTATGCGGTCGCATTTGTTAAAGTTCTCCAGTACGCTGAATGGACGATAGAATTCGCCCATTGCGCTTTTCAGTATGCGTGCCTTGATGTAATTGTCCGGTCTTACGCTTGTCAGGATGTCAAAGAAACTCTTTTTGGCCGGATAGTTCATCACGGTGTAGGCATCTACGCCGGCTTTGGCGATGGCGATTTCCAATGCTTTATCCAGGCCGCCAAGCTCGTCAACCAGCCCTAACTCTTTTGCTTTACTTCCGGTCCAGACACGGCCTTGGGCAATCTTGTCCAACTCTTCTTTGCTGATGCCGCGGCCTTCGGAGCAGCGAGTCAAGAAGAGGTCGTAGCCGTTGTTCACGTACATCTGCATCAATCCCTTTTCGCCGTAGTTCATCGGACGGTTCAGCATGCCGAAATCTGCATAGTGGTTGGTCTTCACTACGTCGAAGTCCAGTCCGATTTTGTCGGTCAGCCCTTTTGCGTTGGGGAACATGCCGAAGATGCCGATGGAACCGGTCAGTGTGGTAGGTTCGGCCACGATGGTATCAGCGTTGCACGAGATGTAGTAACCGCCCGAAGCCGCATAGTCGCCCATGGAGACGATGACCGGTTTTTCCTTCTTCAGTTCGCTGACAGCATACCATATCTGTTCGGAGGCGAAGGCGCTTCCACCCGGCGAGTTCACACGCAGCACTACTGCCTTCACGTCCTTATTCTCTTTCAGCCGTTGCAGGTCTTTGATGACCTTCGTTGCATCGATGCTCTGTTCGTTGATGTCGGACGATGCGCTGTTGCAGATGTCGCCATACGCATAATATACGGCAATGATGTTTCCGCTCTTGTCTTTGGGCACGTTTTTCTTCACATTTATCATGTCTTGCAAGCCGAGCACAGGCATAGAGTCATCTTTATCAATGCCTACCATGGTTTTCAGGTAGCTTTGCACGTCGTTCTTGTAGATTAAGGTATCTACCAGTCCGCACTTCACGCTCTCCTCGGCGGGATGGAACATCAGCATGCGGTCGGCAATCGCGTTCAGCGATTCTACGGATACGTTACGCGATTCGGCGACATCGCTGGTTATCTGTCCCCAAATGGAAGTCAGATAAGCGTTGATTTGTTCGCGGTTGGCAGGACTCATTTCGGTGGAAATGAAAGGCTCCACGGCCGATTTATAGGTTCCGACCTTGAAAATCTGCATCTCCACGCCGATTTTTTCCAGCAAATCCTTGAAGAACACGGGTGTGGAAGAGAGACCGTTCCATTCTATCATGCCCTGCGGGTTCATCAGCACTTTGTCTGCCACGCTCGACAGATAGTAGAGTCCTTGCGTGTAGTTGTCGCTGTAGGCCACGATGAACTTGCCCGATGTCTTGAACTCCTTCAGCGCATTGCGTATCTCTTCGCATGCGGCAACTCCGGCGTTCAGCGAGGTCGCTTCAAGGTAGATGCCTTTAATGTCTTCATGTTCCTTGGCTTTCTTGATGGAGGCGAGGATGTCGTCCATTCCGTAGCTCTTATACTCGTTTCCCATCAGGAAGTCGAACGGAATCTCCTGACTACGTTCATTGAGTGTTCCGTTCAGGTTCAGCATCATAACGGAGTTTTTGCGTACTTGCGTTTCCGATTCAGAAGATGATGCCATGCTGAAAAGCACCATAATGCTGAGGAAGAATAAAATAACGCTTGATACGATGATACCTGTAATGGTGGCAAGCGTGAATTTCAGAAAATCTTTCATTGTTCTTAGTTGTTTTTATGCTAACTTTTTCAAGTTAACAAAGATAAATAATAAGGTTGATATTTACCCAATCTGTCGCAAGTTTTTTTGTTTTGTCACACGAACTGAAAGATTATTTATACTTGTTGGCGGAATAAAATCAGCAAGGAAATGGCTTCTGCTATTTCCCCCTATATTTCCCAGTTTGACAGACACTTGCCTCTGTCGTCTCAAACACTTGTGTCTGTCAGCTTGAACACAAGTGTTTGTCACGCTGAACACAAGTGTCTGTCAACTCATCTTTCAATACCTGATAACCAGTGTATTAGAAGGTGTATGGGAAGCAAATCTGCAAATTAATCCCGCCAACGGGTTATTTATAGTTGAACAGAAGTATTCGCAGGGATATTTCTGTTCTTAGGAGCTATCGGGAGTTATCACTTCGTTTTGTAGGAGTTAAGAGCCGATAGTTTTGCAGATGCAAGGCAGAGTATCTTTTTTCGTGTGCAGTGATACATCTTTATTCGTAACGTATAGACGTTGCCGGACTGATGCGTGTTATCAAGTAAGAAGGCCCTATCAGCATCAGGATGGAAGCTGACAATGTGCCTGCATTCAGCAACAGAAACAGCCAGACGTTGAACGAAACGGGAACGGTAGCCATATAATACGTTTCCGGATCGAGTTTGAAAAGGCTGAACCAACGTTGGATGAAATAGAAGGCCAGGCCGATGCCGTTTCCTATGAGCATGCCCTTGCCTATCAGGAAGACGGCAAACCACAAAAAGACCTTACGGATGGTCAGGTTATCGGTTCCCAATGACTTTAGTACACCTATCATGGAGGTGCGTTCAATGATAATAATCAGCAGGCCGGAAATCATGGTGAAGCCTGCCACGCCTACCATCAAGACCAGAATCACCCAGATATTAACGTCTAAGATATTCAGCCAGGCAAAAATCTGGGGGTTGAGCTGCTCCACGTTTCGTACGCAATATTTAGCACCATGGCAGTCGGGATGTTCGTCTGTGTCGGCGGCTATCTCGTAGGTGGTCTCTTCCAGTTTGTCATAATTGCGTATTTCCAATTCCACACCGCTGACCTGATTCGGCTTCCACTTGTTCAGGCGGTTGACGATGTAGAGGTCGGTCAGCAGGAAAAGGTTATCGTATTCTGAAAAGTTGGTCTGATAGATTCCCACAATCTCCAGACGGCGGGCACGCACGTCATCCTGTATGTAGTAGGTGTCTATTTTATCGCCCACCTTGAGCTTCAGCTTATCGGCAAACGATTTGGATATCACTACCCGGTTGGAGGAAGTGGAGTCGCTGAACTGCGGAAACTCTCCTTCCACCAGATGACGAAGGAAGAAGTTGCGGTCATATTCCGGTCCCACACCTTTCAGCACCATCCCTTGAAACGCATCGGTGGTCTTTATCATGCCCGGTTTGGTGGAATAGCGTTGTACATGCTTCACCCCGGCATAACCGGCAAGCGCAATCCTCATGCTGTCATCCACTATTACCGGACGGGTTTCGTAGGAACCTGTAGCATCTATGTTGCTGATTTGGATGTGAGAGCCAAATCCTACGATTTTATCCCGTATCTCGCTCTTGAAGCCCGCTATGACAGACACGGATATAATCATCACCGCCAGTCCGATGGCAATGCCAATCATGGCGATGAGCACGGCAGGACGGGAGACTTGTTCCCCCGGTTCATCGGCGCGGTAGATGCGTAGAGCGATGAAACGAGCAAAGTTCATTGTCTATTGTGTTTTTTATTCGGTTCTTCCCGGATAAGCCTCCAGTGCTTTCTGAAGCACAAAGAGCGCACGTATCAGGTCTTCTTTCTTCAGCACATAGGCGATGCGCACCTCGTTGCGGCCAGAGCCGGGAGTCGTATAGAAACCGGAAGCTGGGGCCATGAATACCGTTTGGCCTTCATATTCGAAATCAGAAAGGCACCAGGCACAGAACTTGTCGGAATCGTCCACCGGCAGCTTGGCTACCGTATAGAAAGCTCCCATCGGGATGGGCGAATAGACACCGGGGATGCGGTTCAGTCCGTCAATCAAGCACTTGCGGCGCTCCACATATTCGTCGTAAGTATCGCGCAGGTAGTCTTCGTCGGCATCTAAGGATGCTTCAGCGGCAATCTGGCCTATCAAAGGAGGACTGAGGCGGGCTTGGCAGAACTTCATCACTGCATCGCGGATTTCCTTGTTTTTCGTTATCAGCGCACCGATGCGGATACCGCATTCCGAATAACGCTTGGATACGGAGTCAATCAACACAACGTTATTTTCGATGCCTTCCAAATGGCAGGCTGAAATATAGGGCGAACCGGTGTAGATGAATTCGCGATAGACCTCATCGGAGAACAGGAACAGGTCGTACTTCTTCACAAGGTCGCGAATCTGGTTCATTTCGCGACGGGTATAGAGATAGCCGGTCGGATTGTTGGGGTTGCAAATCAGGATGGCACGGGTGCGCTCGTTAATCAGTTCTTCGAACTTTTCCACTTTGGGCAGCGAGAAGCCCTCTTCGATGGTGGTGGCTATGGTGCGTATCTTGGCACCGGCGGAGATGGCGAATGCCATGTAGTTGGCGTATGCCGGTTCGGGAACTATAATTTCATCGCCCGGATTGAGGCACGCCATAAAAGAGAACAATACCGCTTCCGAACCTCCGGAAGTGACAATGATGTCATCGGCCGTCAGATTGATATTGTATTTGGCGTAATAGCCTACTAATTTCTCGCGATAGCTGCGGTAGCCTGCACTGGGACTATACTCCAGCACCTTCCGGTCGATGTTTCGTATTGCTTCCAAAGCCACTTCCGGCGTAGGAAGGTCGGGTTGTCCGATGTTCAGGTGAAAAATGTGTACGCCCCTTTGTTTGGCGGCGTCTGCCAGAGGAGCCAGTTTCCTGATAGGAGATGCAGGCATCTCCGTTCCGCGAATAGATATTTTTGGCATGAAATTGTCTTTTATTATTTGAAGTTGCAAATGTAGCGAATTATTTGAAACCAAGACGGAAGCACAGACATAAAAACTTTAAAAACATTATCTATCGCAAAAACGTTATGTTATATAGAAAGAAAAACGTATCTTTGAAAGAGTAAACGAGACATAGAATTTTGATTGCTAAATATAAAGAAAAAAAGAATGGTCATCAACCTTATAACCTTTGCCTCTATACTGCATAAACAGGCAACTGTATGTAGTACTCATGAAGTGATTCTGACGGAATTGGAGAAATACTTTACCGTCAATTTAGTTGACTATAAAGATATCTGCAAATTGTCACCCGATGACTTCAGTATCCTGTTCATCGCCACCGGAGGTGTGGAACGACTGGTTATCCAGCACTTTGAACAGCTTCCTCGTCCCGCCATATTGTTGGCAGACGGTCTGCAAAACTCCCTTGCCGCCGCCCTTGAGATTTCTTCCTGGTTGCGCGGACGGGGCATGAAAAGCGAAATCCTGCATGGAGAATTGCCCGAAATCATTAAGCGCATTTTTGTCTTGCACAGCAATTTCAAGGCACAACGCAAGCTGCACGGACTGCGCATCGGCGTGATAGGAACTCCATCCAACTGGCTTATTGCCAGTAATGTGGATTACCTGCTTGCCAAACGTCGTTGGGGCATTGAGTACATCGACATTCCACTGAAACGTATCTGCGAACACTACGACCGGATTAAGGACAACGAGGTGGGCGAAGCGTGTGCCGAACTGGCAGAAAAAGCGCTTGCCTGTCGCGAGGCGACTCCCGACGATTTGGTAAAGGCCATGCGCCTGTATCGTGCCATCAAGAAGGTGGTGGAGGAAGAGCGGTTGAGTGCCCTTACCCTTAGTTGCTTCAAGCTGATAGAGCTGACGGGCACCACCGGATGCTTGGCCCTTTCACTGCTGAACGACGAGGGTATTATCGCCGGATGCGAAGGAGACCTGCAATCCGTTTTCAGCATGTTGGTTGTCAAGGTGCTGACGGGCAAGAGTTCGTTCATGGCCAATCCATCCATGATAAATGCCCGTACCAACGAAATCATATTGGCGCACTGCACCATCGGAACCGCCCAAACAGAAAAATTCATCATCCGCAACCATTTTGAAACAGGAAGCAGCATTGGCATTCAGGGAATTCTGCCTGCGGGAGACGTAACCGTCATGAAATGTGGCAACGAAAGTCTGGACGAGTATTATCTGAGCACCGGTACGCTTACTGATAATACGAACTACATCAATATGTGCCGCACGCAGGTAAGGATAAGGATGAATACGCCTGTCGATTATTTCCTGAAAACACCGTTGGGCAATCATCACATCCTGTTGCACGGCAATGATGAGAAGATACTGAACGAGTTTCTACAGGCCAATGCGTGCAAGCGAATCGAGTAATCCGCTTGTTGGGCACCTTTTAAAAAAAACAGACAAGTAGGGCGTGTCCCCAAATGAGTCGTATAGTGAAGCCTATTCAGCACGGTAGTGAATGCCATTCTGTACCGTACTGAACAGGCTTCAGTCGTATAGTGAATGCAGGTGCATTTTGCTATACCGATAATCAGCGTATTGCAAATAAATGCTTGGGTGCTAATAATTCACAACAAAATCAGTTCATCTCCGGCACTACTTCAAACTTCGTTCCCGGGAAGTGCTTGGCAAGGTAATTTTGGATGTACTGCATGGTATCTTCTTGAATAGTCTTGTCCTCTACGGTGGGGTAGAGGTTGTACAAGACCGTATCGAGTCGGATGCCCCGGTGCTTGATGGCTTCAAAACTGAGTAATGTATGGTTGATGCTGCCCAGCTTGCCGGAGGTGACGAAGATAAGCGGGTATTGCTTTTCGGCGATGTAGTCTGCTGTCAGATACTCCTCACGGAGGGGAACCATCAGTCCGCCGGCACCTTCTACCAATACTATATCGTATCGGCAGGCCAGTTCTTGGGTGGCTTGCGCTATCTTGTCGAAGTCTATCGGCCGACGGTCGATGCGGGAGGCAAGGTGGGGGGAGCAGGGATAGGAGAATATCTCGGGCATGGTCAGTCCTTCACGGTCTTCCGGCAGGTAGCCGGTGCCCATCAGTCGGCGGTGCAGGTCGATGTCTTCGG
This sequence comes from Bacteroides sp., assembly GCF_029057325.1. Classification (GTDB taxonomy): domain Bacteria; phylum Bacteroidota; class Bacteroidia; order Bacteroidales; family Bacteroidaceae; genus Bacteroides. The sequence continues at coordinate 10,053 of NZ_JAICZW010000140.1, forward strand.
AGTGTCCCGTGTTGCCGGTCTGGATGAATTTTTGGGTGATGACACGTTTGCCGCTCTTGATGAGTTCGCAGGCGTGCCAGGCGGTACAATAACTTTTTCCGGCATCGGTATCAATGCCGCTGACGAAGTAAATGTTTTTTGTTTCCATTATTTAGTCTTTTTTTCTTGCAATGATATAAATAGGATGATAGGTCAGGCTGACGTTGCCGGCAGGGTCGCTGAATCGGGTCGTGTATTCCGTGCAGAAAGTTTGCAGCCTGCTGCGGGTCCATATCTTTTTTTCCGTTCCCGTTACCCCGGTCTGTTTCAGGTGTTTCAGCACGGCTTGCGGGGTGCTGAATGGAAGGAGGGCAATTTCTTCTTCCGCATGGAGAATTTCGAAACCGGGAGATAGCAGGGCTTGCAGTTCTTCCAGTGGGAGATAGTCCAATCCATGCCCCGTCAGTTGGCGGATTTCGTGCAGGTTGGCGGTGCCGAAGGTGCTGAAAGCAAGCTGTCCGTGGGGCGCCAGGGAGCGGTGGCAACGGAGGAAGAAGGCTTCGGGATCGTTGAACCATTGTAGGGTGGAGCACGAGGTAATCAGGTCTGTCCCTTCGGGGAAGTCAAGGGCCTCGGCATCGCCGGAGACGAAGTGGATGGCTGTGCCATCACACAAATCTTTGACGCACTCCTCCATTTCCCGGCAGAGGTCGTTCAGCAAGAGTGTCTCCGGTTGCAGGGTGTGGAGCAGGAGGCGGGAATAGCTGCCTGTACCGCATCCGAATTCTACGATATGCCTGAAACGGGAGTTTGCCGCTTCCGTCAGCAAGCGCATCATCTTTGTGGCGACTTGTTGCTGCACACGTGCTTCGCGGGTATAGGTGTCGCGCGCCTTGGCAAAGCGTGTTGCTATCAGTTGTTTGTCCATAATTCTTGCAGGTAGTGGCGGAATAACTCTTCTTGATAATGGGCGTCGTCTGTTTGTAGAGCCGGGGTGCCGCATTCTTCCCATGCCTGCAACTGGTTGGCGGGCGGGATGATGCGGTCGTTGCTGCCTACGACAGCCTGTTGCCAATGGAATGCGGCTGGCGGGAGGGAGTGGTACATGTTCTCAATTTCTGCCAGTTCCTCGCGAAGCTCTTCCAACGGGCGGCGGGGGGTGATTTGCAGAAATGATTTGAACGCCGCTCCGTTTGCACACATCCGGCGGAGGAACTTGTGGAGCGAAGCTCCCGTCAGTCCGTCCAGCGTACCGCGAAAGAGGACGGGCGGGATGCCTTTCCGTTCGTCAATCGGGTAGGGGGTGCCGTTGATGGCTATGCTGTTCGCTATCGGCAGTGAAAGTCGGGGCACCACTTGAGAGGCGGCCCACACACCCATAGACCAGCCGATGACGTTTATTTCTTGATATTTATCCAAGCCGGATGGGTCAAAGTCCAACGTGCGATAGTCGTAGCATATCATAAAATCGCTGCGTTCGGGTTGGTAGGCTTTGAAAGGCGTCTCGTCCGCTCCCCATCCTGCAAAGAACAGGAGTAGCCGAGGGTGGTGTTGTTGTATAAGGTAGTTTTGTTTCATGATTGCTTTCAACTTTCCATGTTCAATTTTTCATTTTCAATCTCCAGAATCAGCTTCTCTATCTCTTCCTGCTTGATTTCCGCTGTCAGTGAGAAGCGGATGCGTGATGTCCCTTCGGGCACTGTGGGCGGACGGACGGGCAATGCATAGAAACCGTGTCGTTGCAGCTCTTCCGCACGAATCACGGTGTCTGTACTCGAACCGACCACCAACGGCACGATGTGGCTTACGCTGGGGCAGGCGTATCCGTTGGCTTGTAAAGCTTCGCGCAACTGCCGGCTGATGGATGCCAGATGTTTGCGGCGTGCTTGCATCTCCGGCAGTTTCCGTACGATGAACAGGGTCCACGCGATGTTCACAGGGGGCAGGGCGGTGGTGAAAATCAGTGTGCGCATCCGGTTTACCAGATACTCCCGTATCACTTTCTTGCAGACGATGTATGCGCCTGCTGAGGCTGCCGCTTTTCCAAAGGTGCCTACCAGGAAGTCGATGTCGAGGATGCAACCGGCTTCTTCTGCACATCCCAATCCGCGGTTGCCGCGCACCCCGAAAGCGTGCGCTTCGTCCACGTAGAGCCATACATTGTTATATAGGTGTTTCAGCCGTACCAATTCCCGCAAGTCTGCCGCATCTCCATCCATGCTGAAGATGCTTTCCGTTACGATGATGATTTGCCGGTAGGACGTGTGGTGCTCTTTCAGCAGCCGTTCCAGTTGGTTCAAATCGTTGTGGCGATAACGGATGCACTTTGCCGATGAAAGACGGATGCCGTCGATGATGCTGGCGTGCACCAGTTTGTCCGCCAATATCAATGTTTGTCCGTCGCTGACGGCGGGCAGGATGCCGGTGTTGGCGTGGTAGCCGCTGTTGAATATCAGTGCCGTTTCCGTGCCGAAAAGTGTGGCAAGCTCAGCTTCCAACTCTTCGTAGATGCTGAAGTTTCCTGTCAGCAGACGTGAGGAAGAAGAGGTGGGCAGGAAGGTGTCCGGCGTAAGCGTGTGCAGAAACTCTTCCCGCAGGCCGCTGTCGGTGGCAAGCCCCAAATAGTCGTTGGAGGAGAGGTTCAGCATCTGTTGTCCGTTTACGAGGACATGGCGTCCGTCGTGCACCATTCGGGGCAGGCTCCTCAGGTTGCTCTGTTCTTTCAGTCTTTGCAGCTCTTGCTGCATATTTTCAATTGTGCTCACGCTAAAATAGGATAAATATTAAGAATTAAATACCGAATAATCATCAATTGTCAATTATCAATTTTCATTTTTCAATTATCCGAATCAGTCCCGTCGTCAGTTTTGTCAGTTGCTCCGGTTCGATGATGAATGGTGGCATCAGGTAAACCAATCTCCCGAAGGGGCGTACCCAAATGCCTT
>NZ_JAICZW010000141.1 GCF_029057325.1 Bacteroides sp.
GTATTAGATTTAAGGTTAACAAAGGTTGGAGTACAGCGGTACTCCTTTTTTTTTGCCCATACCCCTACCCGACGTGCCCGGCCTTTCAGGAGACCGATTCTCCCCATAGTTTTTAATAATCTGATTATCAACCACAAACAGAGTGTCTGACAGACACTTGTGTCTGTCGTCTCAAACACTTGTGTCTGTCATCCTGAACACTTGTGTCTGTCGCGTTGAACACTTGTGTCTGTCAAACGGAGGAATAATGGGTGAAAAGAGCATGTTTTTTATGGGCTCCCCTCCACCCACTCCCTCCTGCGAACCCCAACAAAAAACGGGCTGCCCCGGAATCACTTCCCGAACAGCCCTTCCTCTTCACAAACTCAGTGAAGATGCAGAGAGAGAGTATGACTATACTTTATTCCTGACCGCCTCCCAACGCGTGGTACAGATTGATCAGGCTTTGTATTTCGGTAAACCGATTGGCCGTCTGCGACAGTTGCGCATTGAGCAGCGTCTGACGGGCGGTAAGCACCTCCAGATAGGTGGTGGTGCCATGCTCCATCAGCAGCGAAGTGCTTTTTACGGCAGTCTGCAAAGAGGCCACCTGCTTGTCCAGCAATTCGCTTTTGGCGGAGCTTGTCTGCCAAGCACTCAGGGCATCGTTCACTTCGACACCCGCATTCAGCAGTGCCTGTTGGAAGGAGAGGGATGCTTCTTCCTGACGGGCGCGGGCAATGCGAAGCTGTGCCGTGAGCTGCCCGCGTGCAAAGAGCGGCTGCGTCAGCGACCCTACTGCCGAAGCGAGGAACTTGCCCGGATTCACGATGATGCCGGCGGAGTTGGTCCAGCCCGCGCTTCCGCTTAAGGTGATGGAGGGATAGAAGGCCGAACGCGCCGCATTGGTGCCATAGAACGCCGCTTCCAACGACCGCTCGGCGGAACGGACATCGGGACGGCAGGAAAGCATCCTGACGGGAATGCCAACGGAGAAGTCCGTGGGGAACTGTTGTCCGGCCAGCACGCCGCGTTCGTAGTGGCGGGGTGTTTCGGCAAGCAACAAGGCGAGCGAGTTCTCCACCTGATTGATTTTCTCCTTCAAATCGAGCACGGACGACTGCACCTGATAATAGGTGGCCTCCATCTGCGAGACGGCCGATTCGTTGGCCAACCCCGCGTTCATCAATGCGCGGGTGGAAGCTACGGTCTCCCGCCACGCCTCTTCCGACTCTCTGGAAATGGCAAGCTGCTCGTCAAGCATCAACAGCGTATAGTACGTGTTGGCTATGCCGGTTATCAGCTGCGTGCGCACAGCCTGCTTATAATCCTCGCTCTGTGCGTAGAGCGCCTTTGCCTGCTGCTTGGCGTTGCGCATCCGTCCGAAAACGTCCAGCTCCCATGCGGCGGTGACGGGCAGCGAGTAGGTCTGCGTGGCCTTGCCACCGTCGAAGCTGCTCACCGTGCCTTGCGGCGCCAGGGCGAAGGAGGGCAGGAAAGCCAGCTTTGCAGCGAGCAGAGTGGCTTTGGATTCCTCCACACGGAGTTGTGCCGACAGATAGTCGGTATTGTGCTGCAAGCCCTGTTCGATGAGCGCTTGCAGATGCGGGTCGGTGAAGAGCGTGCGCCAGTCCATACCGCCCAATCCGGCAGTGTCCTGCTGCAACGACCGAAACTCTTCGCCATACAAGTTGTCCGGTACCTCTGTTTCCGGATGGTATTTGGTGTAGATGCCGCAACTGCCCAATGACAAGGAAGCGACAGCCAGCAATATGAGTTTATTCATCTTCATTTCTTGTTTTATATGTTTTTATTTCCCGATGCTTTCTTCCACGCGAAACCACATCAACACGACGAGGAATGCGACGAGCCATTCAGAAATAAATTGTTTCATTTCTATCCCATTAAATTACTCACTCTTGAACGAGCTTTTCTCGACATAGTTCTGCTCGCGTTCTTTCTCCACTTGCGCGTCAGCCTCCAGCTGCATCGGCTTGCGAATCTTCTCTTGCAAGAACTCGAAGACGATGTAGAACACAGGAACCACAAAGAGCAACGCCAACGTACCGACCACCATACCGCCTACGACACCCGTACCCAACGACGAGTTACCGTTGGCACCGGCTCCGGTGGAGAACATCAGCGGAAGCATACCGAATATCATCGTAAGCACCGTCATCAAGATAGGACGCAGACGAACCTGCGCGGCACTGTAGGCCGACTCGATGATGCCCATCCCCTTGCGGCGGCGTTCGATGGCATACTCCGTAATCAGGATGGCGGTCTTGGCAAGCAGACCAATCAACATAATCACACCTGTCTGCAGGTAGATGTTGTTCTCCAACCCGAAGAGCTTGGCGAAGAGGAACGAACCCATCAGTCCGAACGGCACGGAAAGGATGACCGCAAACGGCACCAAGAAGCTCTCGTACAAGCAAGAGAGAATCAAATATATCAGGAAGATGCAGACAGCATAGATGAAGATGGTCTGCGCACCGCCGTTGTTCGCCTCCTCACGCGCCATGCCGCCATACTCGTAGCCGTAGCCCGTAGGCAATACCTGCTCGGAGACTTCGGCAATTGCCTTCTGCACCTCGCCGGATGAGTATCCGGGAGCGGGGTTCACATTGACCGTAATGGAGCTGTAGAGATTGAAACGGTTGGTAGTCTCCGGTCCGAGCACCTTCTCCAGCGTGACGAACTGGCTGATGGGAGCCATCTCCGCGCCGTTGCGCACAAACATGTTGCCCAACGACTGCTCGTCCAGGCGGTATTCGGGAGCCGCCTGCATCATCACACGATAAACCTTACCGAACTGGTTGTAGTTGGAGATGTAGGCACCACCGCAATAGTTGCCCAGCACCTCGAGCACCGAAGCGGGCGATATGCCGGCACGCTTGCACTTGGCGGCATCCACATTCACACGCACCTGCGGGAAGTTCATGGCGTAGGAAGTATAGGCCATCGCCACTTCCGGACGTTGGTTCAAAGCGCCGACATACTGCATCACGGCATTATAGAAAGTAGCCATATCGCCGCCCGTGCGATCCTGCATGTTCAGCTCAACGGAGTTACCCATGCCGTAGCCGGGAATCATACCGGGCTGGAAGCTGAATATCTGCGCCTCCTTGATTTGGTAGAACTGTGCGTTCAGGCGTGCCACCACGGCATCGGACGAATGTTCACTTCCCTTTCGCTCGTTCCAGTTCTTCAGACGGATGATGATGGTACCGTAGGAAGTTCCCTGTCCCGATATCAGTCCGTAACCGGCAATGCGGGTGTAGTGCTCTATCTCAGGGGTATTCTGCAGAATGTTTTCCAGCTTGTATATCACCTTGTTGGTCTCTTCCAGCGTGCTGCCCGGCGAAGTGGCCACGTTCACCATGATGGTACCCTGGTCCTCCTGCGGCACAAGCCCTGTCTTGGTGGTTGCCATGAAATAAACCAGCAACACGATAGTGACGACCATCGAAACCCATACCATCCAACGGTGGTGGATGAAGAACATCACCCCTTTCTTATACTTGCCCAGCACGGCGTTGAACGAAGCGTTGTATGCCGCACGTACCCGCCCGTTGAAGCTCTTGGCGCTCTTCGTCCCATCGGAAGGACGCATAATCATGGCACACAAGGCAGGACAAAGCACCAACGCCGAAATCATGGAGATGCCGACAGAAGTCGCCATCGTGATACCGAACTGCGTATAGAAGATACCCGACGTACCGCCCATGAACGTCACGGGAATGAACACCGCCATGAACACGAAAGTACAGGAAATGATGGCCATCGTCACATCACCCATCGCATCCTTTGTGGCAAGGTAGGGTGAAGTGTAGCCCGCATCGAACTTCGACTGCACCGCTTCCACCACCACAATGGCGTCGTCCACCACCGTACCGATGGCAAGCACCAGGGCAAACAGCGTCAGGATGTTCAAGCTGAACCCTGCGGCAACCAGGCAGGCAAACGTACCCACCAGTGAAACGATGATGGAGATAGAAGGAATCAGCGTACTCTTGAAGTCCTGCAAGAAGAAATAAACCACCAGAATAACGAGGATAATGGCTATAATCAGTGTTTCCACCACATTGTGGATGGAGGCGAAAAGGAAATCGTTCGAACTCATCATCGTCACGAACTCCGTACCGGCAGGAAGCGTCTTCTCCATCTCCTTCAACTGCTCCGCGATGCGCTGGTTGACGGCGGTAGAGTTGGAGCCGGCCACCTGGAACACCAGGAACGTAACGGCAGGCTTGCCGTCCATGCCGCTTTGGAAGCCGTAGGACAACGTGCCCAGCTCCACATCGGCGACATCCCTCAGGCGAAGCACAGAACCGTCCTCCATGGAGCGGATGACCGTATTGCGGAACTCATCCACGCTCTTCAGACGACCGCGGTATTTCATCGTGTATTGAAAGACATTCTTCGAGTTCTCGCCCAGCGAACCGGTAGGCGCCTCGATGTTCTGCTCACCCAATACGGCGGTGACATCCGAAGGAACCAGACCGTACTGCGCCATGCGATCGGGCTTCAGCCAGATACGCATACTGTAGGTATCGCCCAATTCCGTCACGTCGCCCACACCCTCGACACGCTTGATTTGCGGAATCACGTTGATGTCAAGGTAATTGGCAAGAAAAGTCTGGTCGTAACGGCCGTCGCTGGAAACCAACGCGTCAATCTGCAAGAAGCTGGTCTGGCGCTTCTGCGTGGTCACACCGATACGGGTCACTTCGGCAGGCAACAACCCCTGCGCTTTAGACACACGGTTCTGCACGTTGACGGCAGCCATATCAGGGTCTGTGCCCTGCTTGAAGAAAACTTGTATGGAGGCGGAGCCGTTGTTGGAGGCAGTGGAGGTGATGTACATCATGTTTTCCACACCGTTGATGCTCTCTTCCAGCGGCATGATGACACTGTTCAGCACCGCCTCGGCATCGGCACCTGTATAGTTGGCGGAAACGTAAACCGTAGGAGGAGCAATGTCAGGATACTGCTCCACAGGCAACGTGAAGAGCGAAATAAGTCCGATAGCGAAAATCAGAATGGAGATGGAAACCGCCATTACCGGTCGCTTGATAAATATATTTCCTTTCATAAGTTTATGATTTATGAATTATGATTTATGAATTATGATTTGTAGTTCCAGATTTATGAATTATGATTTTATCACCTATAAATCATAAATCTGAAATCTGAAATCATTTCACTTGTGTTCCCTCACGCAGCAGCCCGGCACCTTCAGAAACGATTTCATCGCCCACTTTCAGTCCGTCCAGCACCACGTATTCGCGTCCGTCGTTTATCTCCGCCACGGTAATCAGCGTGGAGACAGCCTTGCCGTCCACTACCTTATATACAAGGGTCTTGTCCTGCATCCGAACGGTGGCAGTCTGCGGAATGACGATGCAGTTCTTATACGTGCTCGGCACCATTACCGTGCCCGAAGCGCCGCTATGGAGCAGGCGCGATTCGTTGGGAAACACCACGCGTGCCGATACCGTACCCGTCTGACGGTCGATGACACCGCTGATGGACTCAATCTTTCCTTTCTTGTCATAGAGGGAGTTGTCGTTCAGGCGCAGTTCCGCTTCGGGCATGTTCTTCAGCGCCTCGTCCATGCTGCCATACTGGCGGGTCAGGGCAAGCAGTTGGTTTTCGGTCATGGAGAAGTAAACATACATGTCGCTGTTGTCGCTCACGGTGGTCAGAGGTTGTGGCAGTGTGGGGCCTACCAATGCACCTTCGCGATAGGGCAACGCTCCCACCACACCGTTGCTTGGGCTCTTCACCTCGGTATAAGAGAGGTTGTTACGGGCGTTTATCTCTTGTGCTTCCGCTTGCGCCAGTTGTGCTTTGGCGGTGAGATAAGCGTTTTCGGCAGTCTTCAGACTGAAGTCCGAAACCACGTTCTGCGCACGGAGTTCCTTCTGGCTGTTATAGGTCAGTTCGGCGGTGGCAAGTCCCGCACGTGCCGCTTCCACATTGGCGGTGGCGGTCTTCAATGCCGCCCGGTAGGGCACTTGGTCGATGATGAACAGCAGTTGTCCGCGACGCACCACCTGTCCTTCCGTTACACAGAGCTTTTCAACAATACCCGACACTTGCGGAAAGATGTCAATGTCCTGTCGGCCGCGTATCGATGCCGAGTACGAGGTGGAGAGCTCCTTGTCCGCCGCTTCCACTTTCATCGTGGCATAAGAAGGTTTCATACCCGAAGCATCCGGTGCTTGCTTGCAAGATGCCAAACACATTGTACAACCGACAATTCCTATCAGCCGTATCCATTTTCTGTCTAACGTAATCATACTTTTTCTCATATTCTTTTATTAAAATCGGGTGCAAAAGTAGAAGAAAGGAACAAAGCGATCGTGACCGATTTTACCTCAAAGATGTTCTATTTTCTCTAATTTCGCTTTAAAATGTTAACAAACCTACCAAAAAGGACACAACGAACAAGAAAGAAGTATAATAGAACACTCCATATTCCCAATTATTCCACACCTTTGCCCTGTCATAAAAAAGAGATATATGGGAAAAGAGGAAATCAAGAACATCAATATAGAAGACTTCAAGAACAGTGAGAACAGCCTGGACTATGTGGACGATGATTTTGTCATCAAGAACAACCCCGCAGAAATTCCCTACAGCAATGGCACGATAAGGCTGGAATGCTTTCTCATCGCCGTTTGTGTAGAGGGCTGCATCCAGTTGGACATCAACTTCAAGACCTACCAGCTACAGGCGGGCGAATTGTTGTTGGGACTGCCAAACACCATCATCAGCCATACGATGCTGAGCCCCAAACACCAGGTGAGGCTTGCGGCATTCTCCACCCGTTTCCTGCAACATATCATCAAGATGGAAAAAGATTCATGGAACACCGCTTCCTACATCAACAAGAATCCCATCAAGTTCATCGGCGAAACGGGCAACAAGATATTCAACTTCTATCGTGACCTGATTCTGGCAAAAATCAACGATGAGCCCCACCTCTATCACAAGGAGGTGATACAACACCTCTTCTCGGCCCTCTTCTGTGAAATGTTGGGCACCATCAGCAAAGAGATTCCCGCCTCGCAAACGGCGAACAACACCAAAGGAGGATTGAAGCAGTCAGACTACATCCTGCGGAAGTTTGTCGAGATGATGTCGAAGGACAACGGCATACACCGGTCGGTGGCGTACTATGCCGATGCGCTCTGCTACAGTCCCAAACACTTCTCCAAAGTCATCAAGCAGGCATGCGGCCGCACACCGTTGGAGATGATCAACGAGAACGCCATCCAGCGCATCAAGTACCAGCTAAAGCATTCGGACAAGTCCATCAAGGAAATTGCGGAAGAGTTTGAGTTTCCTAACCAGTCTTTTTTCGGAAAATATGTGAAAGCGTATTTAGGCATGTCGCCCGCACGATATAGGAATGCCTCCTACTCCGCCAAAGAGGAGGAAGAGGAAGAGTGACAATCGCCCGTTATGCTTTCTTTTAGGCCGGATTACACGGATTTCACAGCTTTTTCTTTAGTCCTATCCGTGGAATCCGTGTAATTCCGTGCCTAAAATCAGAGCAGCATGTAAGCAACAACCAGGTTTTCGGACAACCTCCCTCCCGCTTCTTTGAAAAACGTTCTATATATCCCGGTTTGACAGACACAAGTGTCTGTCGTCTCAAACACTTGTGTCTGTGATCTTGAACACTTGTGTCTGTCACGACAGGAGCAAGTGTCTGTCAATGCAGTTATTCACATCTGATAATCAGTTCATTAATTCACTAAAAAATCAATCCCTTTCACTTCAGTTTCTTTTTCGGCTTCTTCATTTTGGAACAGGCCTCCACAAAGCTCTATTTCGGGAGACTCTTCCCGCCATTTATCACCTCGTCGCACACCGCATCCTGAAAAGCACGCGCCTCCCTGCCCGACAACGCATTCTGGTTCATGATGGCGAAGGCAATCTCATGCCCGTTGGCAGCATGCAGGTAGCCGGCCAGGCAGTTGATGGCGGTGAAGGAGCCTGTCTTGGCATGAACGTTCTTGTACGAAGGAGTTCCCTTCCTCATGCGGTTCCGCAACGTGCCGTCCACGCCGCCTATGGGCAATGCCTTGTAGAGCTTCCGGAACACGTCGGTGCGGGAATAGGCATATTTCAAGAAAGCGACCAGCAATTCGGGAGAAATGTAGTTATAGTTGGAAAGGCCGCAGCCGTCCGCCAGGTTATAGCGGTCGGGGTTGTAGCCCAACTTCTTTATCAGCATACGGATGGCCGAAAGGCCGTCGTCGGCAGAGACGCGCTTCTTGCCCGTGGCCTGCGCGCCCAGTCGGCAGAGCATCGCTTCGGCATTGAGGTTGTCGCTCTCCTTCATCAGCTGCTTCACCACCTCCTGCACGGGGGTTTCGTAAAGGGCGATGCGGACCGAAAGGCTGTCTTGCCTGAACTCGGCGAACCGGGGAGCGGGCAACGAAGAGCAGGCAACGGATGGCCCATCGTCGGCATCGGAAAGGAAACGGACACCCCGCGCTTGCAGCCGCTCCACGAACGTGTGCATGAAGAAGTCCTGCGAAGAGAAGAGGTTGACGGTGCCCGCACGCCGTCCATCGACATTGCCTGTCACGATGACGGCGTTGCCGTTCTCCAGCCAGTTGCGCGACACCCGGAAGCGGCCGGCTGCGGGAGTACGGCTCCGGGTCTTGTTTATCAGTGTATAATAAGAAGAGGCGGGCATGCACTCCAGGCGTGCCGTGTCGCCCTGTTCGCCGGGAATGGCGGCAACGGTCACCGTTCCTTTGTTCAGCATCAGCGGAGAGAGGTAGGGCTGATACGAAGCGGGCGTATCGTCCCATGCCCAACCGCTTCCCCAATAGAGGGAGTCTTTCATGGAGACATCGCCCACCGCCTTGCCCCGGACAACGGAGAAGGGGAGGCGGGCCACGCTGTTCACCAAAGAGTCCATTGCCGCCTCGTCGAACTCAGGGTCGAAGCCGCCAATCACATAGAGGTCTCCCCGCAAGGTGTCGCGCTCGATGGTTCCCCGATACCACACTTCGGTGCGGAAGGGCTCGTCGGCTTCGGGACGGGCGAGGGCGGCAATGGTCGTCAGCAGCTTCATGGTAGAGGCGGGCCGGGAGAGCTTGTCCGGCTGATAGCCGTACAAGGGTTTGCCGTCCGTCAGGTCATAGACCGAAACGGCCACGTTGGAGCCTGCGGGCAGTTTATACTTTATCAGGGTGTCGAGCCGGGCGGCAAGTGCACTCTCCGTCTTCCCCACCCTGTTGCCCGCATCTTGGGCAGACAAGGGCAACAGGCAGAATGACAGCAGCAAGAACAGCAATCTCTTTTTCATATACGTTACAGCGCCTCCTTGAATATCTCGCAGACCGTGGGATGGGGGAAGACTATCTTCTTCCACTCGCCGGCAGTCAGTTTCAGTTCGATGGCCATGCCCGCCAGCGTGATGATTTCGGAAGCGGGATTGCCCAGGACGTGCGCGCCAAGCAGGGTGTCGTCTTCCGCAAGCAGCAGTTTGCAGACACCGTTCACGCCCTCGTTCTCAGCCACAAAGCGGCCGCTGTAGGCCATCGGGAGCTTCACGGCCCGATAGGCGATGCCCTTCTTCTGCAAAGATTCTTCCGTCTCGCCCACTCCGGCTATTTCGGGATTGGTATAGACCACGCCGGGAATGGCACGATAGCTCATCGTGTCTTCCTTACCTATAATATGATGGATGGCCACCTCCGCCTCGCGCACGGCGGTATGCGCCAGCAGTGAGAAGCCCGTCAGGTCGCCGCAGGCATACACACCGGGAAGAGAAGTCTGCATCTGCCCGTCCACACGGATGTTGCCGCGTTCGGTCTTTTCCAGATTCAGGTTTTCCAGACCGAAACCTTTCGTCACGGGGCGGCGTCCCACGCTCATCAACAGCCGTTCGGCGGTGACAAAGCCCGCGCCTTCGGCGTTCTCATAGTGCACCTGCACCTGCGGCTGTCCTCCTTCGGCCTCGGCATTGGCCAACGAAGTGACTTTGGTCTGAAGCATGAACTTGATGCCTCGTTTGGCGTATTCGGCACGCAGCAGGGCAGAAAGCTCCTTATCCATACCGCCCAGTATCTCGTCCAGCATCTCGATGACCGTTACCTGCACGCCCAGACTGTTGAAGAAGGAGGCGAACTCCATGCCGATGACACCGCCGCCGATGACAACGAGCGAAGCGGGCAGCTCCTTGTTGTCCAGTGCCTGACGGTGGGTCCAGTAGGGCACGCTGTCCACGCCGGGAATGGGCGGGATGAAGGTCTCCGAACCTGCGCAGAGCAACAAATTGTCACATTCATATACCTCTTCGCCGCATTTCACGTGATTCTTGTCTATCACCGTGGCTTCTCCGTTCACCATCGTCACGCCTTGCGCCGTGAGTTTTCCCTTCACGCCGAGCACCAGCTTGCGCACCACTTTCTGCTTGCGGGCGATGATTTTGGGCAGATCGAACGACACTTCGGGCACGCTTACCGCATACTTCGCGGCGTGTCGGGCACCGTCGTACGTCTTTGCCGAATAGAGTAGGGTTTTGGTGGGGATGCACCCTTCATTCAGACAGACTCCGCCGAGGCTCTGCTTCTCGAACAATACAACACTCAGGCCGGCTTTCCCGGCAGTTTCGGCGGCCGTATATCCCGCAGGACCTCCGCCGATGATGGCTACTTGATATTTCATGGCATTTACCTTTTTTTGTTTTGAGTCCGAAGATAGCACTTCTATTTCGGAAAACCCCTCTCCGACGCGCTTTTTTTAGCAAAAAAACAAGCAATAATACCCCGCTTGACAGACACTTGCTCCTGTCATGACAGACACTTGCTTCTGTCGCGACAGACACAAGTGTTTGAGCTGACAGACACAAGTGTCTGTCAACGCATAGATAAATCATTGAGAATCTGACGGATGTATTATATGTTTTCCCCCATCGAAGTACACTGCCAATTTTTTCATCTCGCGAATAAACCCCTCTTCATTGACGGGATAGACCTTCACATGTTTTCCGGAATAATTCACCTGCAGATAGTGATACAACACATACTTGCCACAAATCCTATAAGTGACGCTCTGCACGTTCATGATGTGCTCCGCCCAAATCAATTTGCCGGGCAGAAAACGGCCGTAGTACAGTACCAAATCCTCCTCATCATTCACGGTGTAGGTGGTGTGAATCAGCTTCTCGATGAGGACAACCAGCAGAAGCATGGAAAGGAGAGCCAAAATCACATACTTATTCCAAAGCGTATAGACAGTGAGGGCACCTACCAACCCCACAAACAGATATTGTCCCGCGGTGATGCGGGCACGAAAGGTTCGATCCATTACTTAAAATACTTTTTGCCGCTAAGGTAAGCATTTTTTAGAATAAGTACCCACAAACCGCTCCATTCTTTTTGAATGTAAAATGTTTTCTATCATCCTCGCGCAGCAGGCAACTTCCGAAGAAGAAACGCTCTTTCCCTTTTTCCCCTATTTTTTCCCTATCCGAACCCTATCAAAACCCTGCTTTCTTCCGGCAAGGGCCGGACAAGGCGCAGACAGGAAGAGCAGTGGGCGACGACATTTTCGGGAGACAAATAGAAGATGTAAACATTTACGATTATCAGTTCCTTTCAGATGGATTATCAACCGGCAAGCCGGAGCAGGAGCGAAAGCCGACGCCCTTGTGCATGCGGTCACAGAAATACCGGCTTTTACTCCCATAAATGAAAAAGCCGCGCCGGGTCATCGAAAAAACAGCCCGCTTATTTTGCGCCGCATTCAGTTTACACTATCTTTGCAGTGTTTTAATGCACATAAAACCTATGGTAAGAAAGTTCGATTTTCTCGTTATCGGCTCCGGAATCGCCGGTATGAGTTTCGCGCTGAAAGTGGCGCACAAAGGAACAGTAGCCCTCATCTGCAAGGCAGGATTGGAAGAGGCGAACACCTACTTCGCACAAGGAGGCATCGCCTCCGTCACCAACCTGGCAGTGGACAATTTTGAAAAGCACATTGAAGATACATTGATTGCAGGCGACTGGATAAGCGACCGCGCCGCCGTGGAAAAAGTGGTAAGAAACGCTCCCGAACAAATCAATGAACTCATCAAGTGGGGCGTGAACTTCGACAAGACCGAAAAGGGAGACTTCGACCTCCACAAAGAAGGCGGACACTCCGAGTTCCGCATCCTCCACCACAAGGACAACACGGGCGCAGAGATACAGACCAGCCTGATTGAAACCGTAAAGCAACATCCCAACATCACCGTATTCACCGACTTCTATGCCGTGGAAATCATCACCCAGCACCACCTGGGCATCATCGTCACCCGCCACACACCGGGCATCAAGTGCTACGGAGCCTACGTGCTGAACGAGCGCACCGGCGAAGTCGATACCTTCCTCTCCAAAGTCACCATCATGGCCACGGGCGGCTGTGAGGCGGTCTATCGGAACACCACCAACCCGCTGGTTGCCACGGGCGACGGCATCGCCATGGTCTATCGCGCCAAAGGTGCCGTGAAGGATATGGAGTTCATCCAGTTCCATCCCACCGCCCTCTTCCATCCGGGCGACCGTCCCGCCTTCCTCATCACCGAGGCGATGCGCGGATACGGCGGCGTGCTGCGCACCCTGGACGGCAAGGAGTTCATGCAGAAGTACGACCCGCGACTCTCACTGGCTCCGCGCGACATCGTGGCACGCGCCATCGACAACGAGATGAAGCAACGGGGCGAAGACCACGTCTATCTGGACGTCACCCACAAAGATCCCGAAGAGACCCGGAAGCACTTCCCCAACATCTACAAGAAGTGCCTCAGCATCGGCATCGACATCACCAAAGATTACATCCCCGTGGCACCTGCCGCACACTACCTCTGCGGAGGCATCAAAGTCGATCTCAACGGACAGAGCAGCATCCGCCGCCTCTATGCCATCGGCGAATGCAGCTGCACCGGCCTGCACGGCGGCAACCGCCTCGCCTCGAACTCGCTGATTGAGGCCGTAGTCTATGCCGACGCAGCCGCCAAACACGCCCTGAGCGTACTGGACCGCTACGAGTTCAACGAGGATATCCCCGAATGGAACGATGAAGGAACCATCTCCAACGAAGAGCGCGTGCTCATCACGCAAAGCATGAAAGAGGTGAACCAGATTATGGAAGCCTACGTGGGCATCGTGCGCAGCAACACCCGCCTGACCCGTGCCTGGAACCGGCTGGACATCCTCTATGAGGAGACCGAAAAGCTATTCAAGAGCAGCAAGGCCACCCGCGAGCTGTGCGAACTGCGCAACATGATAAACGTGGGCTACCTCATCACCCGCCAGGCCATGGAACGCAAGGAGAGCCGGGGACTGCACTACACGATAGACTATCCGCACGGCGCAAAGAAAGAATAAAGAAAGAGCTCAGGTCAAAAAAAAAGCGGCTTATATTACTACATTTTTAAGGATACCAATGGCGCGGACAACGCGGATTAATCAAGCAAAATCCACGTCATCCGCGCCATCGGTATTTAAAAGGTGTGATTCTATCGCTTTTTCTGCGTTAAAAGGCGGGCTTTCTCTTTCAGCCGGTCGAAGCTCTCCACTCCCAGCACTTCGCGGAAAGCGGAAGTGCGCTTCAGACGCTTCGCTTCTTCCCAAATCATCGAGGAACGCTTCTTCGAATCGGGGTGGGTACTCACCCACTCTGCCAGCGACGACACATCCTCTTCTTCGGACAGGCGATACAGGAAATCGCCCAACGGCTCCGGATTGATGTCCGCCCCGACCAAATAGGCGACCGCGCATTCATCCGCCTCACTCTCCAGCGTGCGGTCGTATGCCGTAGATGAAAGCAACCTGGCGGTCTCCTTCAACACTCCGCCGTCGTTTCCCGCCACCATACCTGCCAGCACGGAAAGGCCTACTTCTTTTATCAGCTTCTTCATCACGTGTCCCTTCTCCATGTGGGCCAACTCATGTGCCAACACTCCGCAAAGCTCCATCTCGTTCCGGCAGTCGGCTATCAACGAGGAGTAAACCACCAGATGCCTGTCGGGAAGGGCAAAGGCATTCACTTCACTACTCTTGGCAATATGCAGCTTGACAGGCCGCTCTATCCCGTTCGCCTGGCAGAGGTAGGCAAGCAGGGAATCGACCGGCTGCAATACTTCTTCGTCTTCTACGAGCTCTTCGGTATCGGAGAAGAAGTCCCAGTAGATTTTTCCCAACTTTTCTTCGATGACATCCTCTTCCAGATGGAAAACGGACAGCCAGTTCACACGCGAAAAGCCATACAATACCGTCGCAAACAGCAACAGCGACACCAATGCTTGTTTCAGAATCTTCATCATGGTCTGCAGATTAAGTCGGTGACACCGCCATATACGTACCACTCCACCTGCTTGCCCTTGCGCACCTGCACGGCCGTGTAGATAGTGGCGATGAAATCGACGACATTGAATATAAGTACCGTAAACAGATAGGCGAAATAGAACGAGGAGAGTTCCTGCCAGCCCAAAAGAAGCCTGACGGTCCACCAGAACAGGACAGTGTTGGTACAAAACAGGGGAAATTGGGAAATAAGCGCCTGCGTACAATGCCAACGCACAAAGAAGGTACGCTTACGGTTTGCAAAATAGAATATTATCGTTGCCAACAGATTGACAATAGGAAAAGGCAAGCCTGCCATAGCTGCCAGGAGAGACATCAAGTAGCTGTTGGCAGCGGTTTCCAATTCATGTTCTTCGGGTGTATATACAATCATAATCCTTTGGTAATGTTCCAAATCCAGTTCGCTGCTATCAGAAGGGCAAAGGAGAGAAACACGTATTTCCTGCCAAGCCACTCATCCGCCTTTGTGTAGAACCGGTAATAAGAGTCCTGTTTCAAAATCGCATCAACCAGCATCCACACCGGGATACCAACCAACAACAAGGCAAGCAACACACCTATGGGATTGAGCAGCAAGGCAGCTTTCAGGTCGCCTTGCAGCAGTGTCGCTATGGCTCGTGTAGAACCGCACGAAGGACAGGGGATATGAAACAGACGCTTGAACAGGCAGACCGTCTCTCCGCACGGATGAAAAAGAAAGAGCCATATATATCCCGCCGCGCATCCCGCGGATGACAATATATACAGCCCTTTCCCGGTCATTACAATATAGCTTGAAGTTTCTTAAAGTTCTTGTCGCGGGTAGCTCCCATGATGAGGAACCAATCTACGATTGCCCAAATACCAAAACCGCCGCAGGTAATCAGCTTGCCGACACCTAAGCCCATGTCTCCGATAAAGAAACGGTCTATGCCCAAGCTACCGCCCAGCAAAGAGATAATCAACACGATGGTAGGATCTTTGAATTGCAAGGTTTGAACAAGTGTCCACTTCGATTCATCGGCTTCAAGAAGCATGTTTTTGATTGTAGCCACTTGATAATCTTGAAAAAACTTGTTGTTTGCCATGATAAAGGCATCTACTTTCTGTGCATCCATAAAAAAACTATAGTATAAAATGATTAATTTATGCTACAAAGGTAATATTATTGTAAAACAAATTACACTTTCTACGACTATTTTTTCTACTTTATCACCATAATGGCTTTACAATGGCTTAGGATCCTCACACCGCCGCGGCAATCCGGTTCACATCTTTCAATCTCTCCATGAAAGATGCTTCATGAAAAGACGGGGCATAAGCATCGACTTACACCACCGTCGTATTTATCAATAGTTTTCTTTCTTCACCTCGAAGTGTGCCTGTGGATGCAGACAGGCGGGACAAACCTCGGGAGCCTCCTTGCCCGTATAGATGAAACCGCAGTTGCGGCACTGCCACACCACTTCTCCTTCTTTGGCAAATACGCTTGCCGTCTCGATGTTCTTCACGAAAGCTCGATAGCGCTCCTCATGACCTTTCTCGGCAATGGAGATGTTACGATACATGGCGGCGATTTCGGGGAAACCTTCCTCTTCTGCCACATCGGCAAAATGAGGATAATCCTGCGACCACTCTTCGTGTTCGCCGGCAGCGGCAGCCTGCAGATTCTCCAATGTGGTGCCGATGACACCTGCCGGATAGCTGGCAGTGATTTCTACCATACCGCCTTCCAGATACTTGAACATACGTTTGGCGTGTTCCTTCTCCTGGTCGGCCGTCTCTGTGAAGATGGCGGAAATCTGTTCATAACCTTCCTTTTTGGCAGCACTGGCAAAGTAAGTGTAGCGCATACGTGCCTGTGATTCGCCGGCAAATGAAGTCAGCAAATTCTTTTCTGTCTGAGTCCCTTTGATACTTTTAGCCATAATTTCCTTGTTTTTATGAGTTGTTTTATGAGTTGCTTTTATCGGAGGATGGAGCGTTCGCACCGCACTTCCGATGACACAAGTATAACACTTCCACCAGATATAATGTTCGCACCACCGCCCGAAAAAGTTTGCGGGACACGCCGGAGCAGAAAAAGAGGAATAGTTGCACTCTTTTAGTTTATTTTATCTAATTTTGCAGCCTCATTCCATACTTATCAGGTAAACAATAGGTAAAATAACTATTAGAGATTGTAAATTGTAAGAAAATGAAAGCGTTCGATTTCAAGCCGAAGCTGTACACAGCTTTGAAAAACTACTCGAAAGAACTGTTCATGGCGGATCTGATGGCAGGTATCATCGTCGGTATCGTGGCCCTCCCGCTTGCCATCGCGTTCGGCATCGCCTCCGGCGTATCGCCCGAAAAAGGTATCATCACAGCCATCATCGCCGGATTCATCATCTCGCTGCTGGGTGGCAGCAAGGTGCAGATTGGAGGTCCCACGGGGGCATTCATCGTCATCATCTATGGCATCATCCAGCAATACGGAGAGTCGGGCCTGATTGTGGCCACCCTCATGGCGGGCATCATCCTCATCCTGCTTGGGGTCTTCAAGCTGGGAGCCGTCATCAAGTTCATCCCCTACCCCATCATCGTGGGATTCACCAGCGGTATCGCCGTCACCATCTTCACCACGCAGATTGCCGACGTCTTCGGACTGACCTTCGGTGACGACAAGGTGCCGGGCGACTTCGTAGGAAAATGGATAGTCTATTTCCGCCATTTCGACACGGTGAACTGGTGGAACACCCTAGTGAGCATCGCCAGCATCTTCATCATCGCCATCACCCCGAAGTTCTCGAAGAAGATTCCGGGCTCGCTCATCGCCATTGTCCTGGTGACCGTTGCCGTATGGCTCATGAAGGCCTATGCCGGCATCGACTGCATCGACACCATCGGCGATCGCTTCAGCATCCACGCCGAACTGCCCGACGCCGTGGTGCCCGCCCTGAATTGGGAAGCGATAAAAGCCCTCTTCCCCGTGGCCATCACCATCGCCGTGTTGGGAGCCATCGAATCGTTGCTCTCCGCCACCGTGGCCGACGGTGTGATAGGCGACAAGCACGACTCCAACATGGAACTGATAGCGCAGGGTGTCGCCAACATGGCTACCCCGCTCTTTGGCGGCATTCCCGCCACGGGAGCCATCGCCCGCACCATGGCGAACATCAACAACGGCGGACGGACACCCGTTGCGGGCATTGTCCACGCCGTGGTATTGCTGCTGATTCTGCTTCTGCTGATGCCGCTGGCGCAATACATCCCGATGGGCTGTCTGGCAGGCGTGCTGGTAGTGGTGTCCTACAACATGAGCGGATGGCGCACCTTCAAGGAATTGCTGAAGAATCCGAAGTCTGACGTAACCGTGCTGCTCATCACCTTCTTCCTGACGGTCATCTTCGACCTGACCATCGCCATCGAAGTGGGTCTGGTCATCGCCTGCGTGCTCTTCATGCGCCGTGTGATGGAGACTACCGAAATCTCTGTCATCAAAGACGAGATTGACCCGAACGCCGAAACCGATATCACCAGCCACGAAGAACACCTGATTATCCCCAAAGGCGTGGAGGTGTATGAAATCAACGGCCCCTACTTCTTCGGTATCGCCACCAAATTCGAGGAGATGATGGCGCAATTGGGCGACCGCCCCAAAGTGCGCATCATCCGCATGCGTAAAGTACCGTTCATCGACTCTACGGGCATCCACAATCTGACGAACCTCTGCCAGATGTCGCAGAAGGAGAAAATTACGATTGTATTGTCAGGAGTCAACGAAAAGGTGCACGCCGTGCTCGAAAAATCGGGCTTCTACGAGCTGTTAGGCAAAGAGAACATCTGCCCCAACATCAATGTGGCGCTGGAACGGGCCGCGAAACTGGTGTAAGGCAGCGGCGTCGCCGCATCATAATGGCACACGGATAACACCGAATAAAGCAGATGACCACAGATGATAAGTCAAATATAATCTGTGGTCATCTTTTTTTATCCGATGTCACCTGTGTGCCATAAAGTTTTAGAAGATTACTCCAAACAAAGGTCACGATTATACTCATAAAAAAGCATCAAAAACTATATCTTTGCAAGCAAGTTTCCAAAAAAACACCTAAGAAAAAGAGATGACCAGAAGAAAGAAAAAGAAACAACCGAAAGGAATCCTGCCCAAAGAGATAGGCTATCTGCTGATATTCATCGCCGTGGTATGCCTGATTTATGAACCGATGCGGACAGGCTTGTATGAAAAGCTTGAACAGACGGGCTACACACAACGCGATGCCCGACAAGAGGAGACGAAAAGCGAAGCCGCCCCGCTGCACACCGACGGCAAAGCAAAACTCGAAATCCCCGCCCCGCTGAAGAATGTCCCCGAACTGATTCTGCAACGCAAAGGCTACACCGTATCCTACAACCGCGACCTGAAAATCCCCAATTGGGTGGCATGGGAGCTGACTCCCGAAAAACTGGTGGAACGCGAAAGCCGCACCAACAAGTTCCTGCCCGACCCCGACCTGCCCGAAGCCGAAGCCGTCACCACCAACGACTACAAAGGTGCGGGCATGGACCGCGGACACCTATGTCCCGCAGGCGACAACCGCTGGCACTGGAAAGCGATGCAAGAGAGTTTCTACATGACCAACATCTGCCCGCAAGACCACAACCTGAACCGCGGCGACTGGAAAGAACTGGAAGAGGCATGCCGCCGGTGGGCGCAGAAAGAGGGAAAGATATACATCGTCTGCGGTCCCATCCTCTACAAGCAGAAGCACCGCACGATAGGCAAGCAACACAAAGTCACCGTGCCCGAAGCCTTCTTCAAAGTGGTGCTCTGCGCCGACAGCCGTCCGCCACGGGCCATCGGATTCATCTACAAAAACACCTCCGGCAATCGTCCGCTGAACAGCTACGTCAACTCCGTGGACGAAGTGGAGCGCATCACAGGCATCGACTTCTTCCCCGCCCTGCCCGACAAGATTGAACAGAAAGTAGAGGCGGAATACGACCTGAAAGCGTGGGAAAACTAATCATTATTGTCCGGTTTGACAGACACTTGTGTTCAGCGTGACAGACACTTGCGTCTGTCGCGACAAACACTTGTGTCTGTCACGCTGAACACAAGTGTTTGTCAAGCACTGATAATCAACGCGTTTTAATATCCGCTAAAGTCAAATCTTCTTCTTAATAGGAGACGCTGACCGTTATCCCCGCCTCGCGCACCAGCGCGGCGATGCGGTCCAGCTCCTCGTGCGTAGCCTTCTGCAAGTCGTGTTCGGGCGTCTCGCGGTCGATGGTGTAAATCATCACCTGCCGGGGCGCAATCTCCTTGACCGCCTCCAGCCAGGGAAGGACGTAGCGGTCTGAAGTGTTATCCACGCTTTCGCCGTTGCGGCTGCCTTTCAGGAACATGGTCTGAACGATGCAGTTCCCCTTGAAAGCCTTCATCCCTTCGATAACCTCACGGACAGAATAGTGTCCCGTCGGTCTGTCCAGCACACAGATATATGCCTCGTCCACCGTATCGAGCTTCAGGATGTTGTTATCCACCTTGTTCAAGGCATCGAACACGGCAGGACGGTGGATGAAGGTGGAGTTGCTGAGCACACTGACCTTCGCCTTCGGGAAGTACTTGTCGCGCAGGGCGAGCGTGTCTTCCATGATTTCGGGGAAGTGAGGATGCGCCGTCGGCTCCCCGTTTCCGGCAAAGGTCAGCACATCGGGCGCAGGTCCGTTCGCCTGCATGTCTTGCAGACGTGCCTCAAGCGCCGCACGAACCTCCTCGCGGGTGGGTAGCGGCTGTTTGGGACGATGGTCGGCGTTGAAACCGCATTCGCAATAGATGCAGTCGAAAGTACACACTTTGCCGTCGGCAGGCAGCAGGTTGATTCCCAAAG
>NZ_JAICZW010000142.1 GCF_029057325.1 Bacteroides sp.
TTCTCTTTTTATTTTGGCACACCCTAACCTCATCCTTCTTACTTCGTCTGGTGTTTTATTCAAATCCACTTATTATACCATTCATACAAACGGTGTATGCCTTCATCTATTTCCACTTTGTGGTGCCATCCCAAACGGTGCAGTTTGGTTACGTCCGTCAGCTTTCGCAGTGTGCCGTCAGGCTTCGAGGAATCCCACCGCAGTTCGCCCTTGAAACCAATTTCCGCACGAATTTTCTCAGCCACCTCCTTGATGCTGATTTCCTTTCCGGTACCCACATTGATATGGCAATTGCGTATCTCCTTGCTATCGGGAGCATACGTATCCTTGAAATCCACATGCAGCAGCACGTGTACGCTGGCATCCGCCATCTCCTCGCTCCAAAGGAACTCGCGCAACGGCTTCCCGCTTCCCCACAACATCACCGCTTCCGGGGTAATGCCGAATTTGGCAAGCTTCGCCCGTATCGCTTCCTCGCTGCAGCTGCCGTCCACCCCTTCTACGGGGCGTAAATCAAGGTCCTTGCGCACTGCATCCCAATCCCCTTCATTCAAGCATTTAGCCAAATGAATCTTGCGAATCATGGCAGGAAGCACGTGGCTGTTCTCCAAATGGAAATTGTCGTTCGGCCCGTACAGGTTGGTCGGCATCACGGCTATATAGTTCGTTCCATATTGCAAGTTGAAGCTTTCGCACATCTTCAATCCCGCTATTTTGGCAATGGCATACGGCTCGTTGGTATATTCAAGCGGAGAAGTCAGCAACACCTCCTCTTTCATGGGTTGTGGCGCCTCACGCGGATAGATGCAGGTGCTTCCCAAGAAAAGCAGCTTCTTCACTCCGTGGCGGAAGCTCTCTCCGATGACGTTCTGCTGTATCTGCAAGTTCCGGTAGATAAAGTCTGCCCGATACTGCAAGTTCGCCATTATGCCTCCCACGTGTGCGGCGGCAAGTACCACCGCATCCGGCTGCTCTTCGTCAAAAAACTTCTTCACCGCCAATCCGTCCAGCAAGTCCAGCTCCTGATGCGAACGTCCCACCAAGTTGGTATAACCCCGCTGTTGCAGATTATTCCAGATGGCAGAGCCCACCAGTCCGCGATGCCCTGCCACAAAAATTTTTGCGTCCTTCTCTAACATAACTTATTCTCTTCTTCATCACTTGTCCATCTGCGCTTTCAGATGCAATTTCTTCACAAAGCGCATGTCGTGGGCAGCCATAATCTTTACCAGTTCTGGAAAACTTGTCTTCGTCGGATTCCAGCCGAGCAGCGTCTTCGCTTTTGTCGGGTCGCCCAGCAATTGTTCCACCTCACAAGGACGGAAGTATTTAGGATCCACTTCCACCAATGCCTTGCCACTCTTCACGTCGATTCCCTTCTCATCCACGCCTTCGCCTTCCCAACGAAGCTCAATGCCGACCTCCTTGAAAGCCAACGTGGCGAACTCACGCACCGTGTGCATCTCGCCTGTGGCAATCACAAAATCTTCCGGAGTGTCATGTTGAAGAATCATCCACATACACTCCACGTAGTCTTTCGCATATCCCCAGTCGCGGCGTGCATCCAGGTTTCCCAAATACAATTTATCCTGAAAGCCCTGAGCGATGCGGGCGGCAGCCAGTGTAATCTTTCTTGTCACGAACGTCTCTCCCCTGCGCTCACTCTCATGATTGAACAAGATACCGTTCACGGCAAACATGCCATAGCTCTCCCGATAGTTCTTCGTTATCCAGAAGCCATATTGTTTGGCTACCCCATAGGGGCTGCGCGGATAGAAAGGCGTTGTCTCCTTTTGAGGAACCTCCTGCACCTTGCCGAACAATTCGGACGTGGAAGCCTGATAAATCTTCGTCTTCTTCTCCAACCCCAAGATACGGACAGCCTCCAGCATACGCAGCGTTCCCACCGCATCAGCCTCCGCCGTATATTCGGGCACATCAAAACTTACCTTCACATGGCTTTGAGCGGCAAGGTTATATATCTCGTCCGGTTGCACCATCTGAATGATGCGAATCAGCGAGCTGCTGTCCGTCATGTCACCGTAATGCAGATTAATCAGACGCTCCTTCTTCATGTCCCGCACCCATTCATCCAGATAGAGATGTTCGATACGGCCTGTATTGAAAGAGGAGGAACGGCGCAAAATGCCATGAACCTCATATCCTTTTTCTATCAAAAATTCTGCCAAAAACGAACCATCCTGACCGGTGATACCGGTAATTAATGCTTTCTTTTTCATACTATAATTATATTTGTTTTATACTTTTCATTAAAAGGAGTTTGGGAAATTAAAAGAGATTATCAGTTGACAAATGGGACTCAAGAGATAAAGGCCGATACCTTCAAATAAAAAGCAATATACCTTTTGCCTTCATCATCCGCCCCGCCTCACTCAATCACTTCTATCAGATCCGGATGAATAGTCGCCATCGCCACAGCGATGACACCCCGAATCTCAACAACTACGCGACGGTCGCGGGCACCTCTTACTTTCAGGAAAATACCTTCCTGTCCCTCAAATTCACCACCCGTGACACGTACGCGGGTGCCTTTGGACAAATTCAACTCTTCCGGCTGGAAATAGAGCAACTGGTCATTGTAGGTGCCGGACACGGCGATGAAGCGCTGCATCTGATTGTCGGGAATAACTATCTTCTGTCCGCTACGTGTATCGGTAATATATTGAAGGTAAGTGACCAAAGACTTGACACGCTTCACTTCGGAAGGAGAGGCATGCACAAAAATCAGGTTTCGGACAACGGGAACCAAGGCACGAACTTTTTTGCCTTTCTTCACACAGAACCTATACTGCATAGGAACAAAACAACCCAATCGCTCCTTTTCAAGCAAATGCATTGCATCAAGTTCCCTACGGTAAGTAGCACGCATAGCGAACCAAATTTCTTTTTCTTTTTCCTCTCCCATTTCGACATTTATTCAGAAAAGAGTATTTCTTCAAAATACACAAACGGATTATATAAAAAGCCATCCGCTCAATGTGCACAAAGATAGCCCTCATTTTCCATATCGGCAAATTGTTTAATCAAAATAATTGAATATCGTCAAGTTCTTTCATTCTTCTCTGTCTTCCTCCTACCAGAGTTCCGCCTGCTTCGTACATCCTTCGGATAATCCCCTTCTCTATAGACACGAAAAGCATACGAGGAAAATACGGAAAACATACGAGGAAAGAGCAGAAAACATACGAGGAAAAATGACTTGTCAGCTCAGCTGATAACTCCTTTAAATAAAAAGAACACAAATTACGCCAATCACACCAAAATGTAAGTAAGGAAAACGCTGATTATCAGATGTCCGCTTAAATACATCATGGGTGCAATTGGCGTAATTCGTGTTCCAATCTTTAGATTGACACGGCTTCTTCTCAAATCTCCCGCATCCCGAATTCAGGGAACGATCCCCCCTGCATGGCAAAACAGATACCGAAGCAAGCCGCACTGACAATCCAAAGGATGACCAACGTCCACTTCAGCCCGGTGTTCATCGGTTGCCACTTGAATATCCCGCTGAAAATGCCCCATACCAGGCTAATCAAAGGAATGCCTACCAGCAAGATGCCCGCAATGTACATCACAATGGCAGCCAAAGGAGAGGCAGGCAACACCATATCCATCGTCGGGAAAAGAGTAATCAGGGCCGCCCCGCCACCAATAGCCACCATAACAGCGGCAAACAACAGCACCACAAACACAATTCCAAACGCAAACAGCACGGGGCTGCAAATAATGGCGAATATCACCATACAGAGCTTCAGGAAGAAACCCGCCACCATGACAAACGCATCGCCCACCTTTTGCAAGAGCGTGCGAGGCTTGTCGGACTTCATATAATTATCCACCCCGTTCGCCATTTTCTCAAAACCATCGGTCACCGTCTTTCCGATGTTCTCCACCGTCACGGCTTTGCCGCGCATATTCAGTTTCTCAGCAGCCGTACGGGCTTCCGGTATGACCAGCCAACAGATGATATACACCGGCACCAACGTACCATATCCACAGATAAGAATACAAACCGCCAACAGGCGAAGCAACGTCACATCCCAACTCAGGTAAGCGGCAATTCCGCTGATAACGCCACCCAACATCTTATCATCGGGATTGCGGTAAAGCCGACGGCGTACGGTACCCTCCGCATCATCGCCGCTCCAGGCACCCGCGCCATATCCATTGCCTGTACGGGCACTGCCGGCCTCACCGCTACCGCTCTCTTCCTCCACCTCCATCTCTTCGGGCTTTCCCATGCGGGCTATCACCTCTTCTACATCGGCAATCGTAATGACTTGCGAGCCTGCCGACAACTTCTCTGCAAAAAGTTCGGAAATGCGACGTTCAATATCGTCCACAATCTCATCGGCACCGGCTTCCTTGCGGAAATGCAGTTTAAGGTTACTCAGGTAATTATCCAAGAGGCGGTAAGCATCATCGTCAATGTAGAAAACGGTTCCACCCAAATTTACGGTCAATGTCTTTTTCATATCTCTTTCTTTTATGTTTTTAATCGGTTTATAAACAAATGAATCAACTCAAATAGTTCACCGTTTCGTTTAATTCTCTCCAGGAGATTTCCAGTTCGCCTAAGAACAGCTCTCCTTTCTCCGTCAGGCGGTAATACTTCCGTGGGGGCCCCTGCGTGGACTCAATCCATTCGTAACTCAGCAGGTCATCGTTCTTCAAACGGGGGAGCAACGGATCAAGCGTTCCTTCCACCACTATCAACCGGGCCTCCTTCAGCTTCTGGATAATGTCCGAAGCGTATGCCGGTTCTTTATGCAGGAGCAGCATGATACAGTATTCAAGCATTCCCTTACGCATTTGCGACTTTACATTGTTTACGTCCATAAATTTATGATTTATGATTTCACATATTCATTCTTCACATCCTTTGTATGGCACAAATGTATGTATTATATCAGTACCTTGTATTACAAAGTACTATACATTAAGAATGATTAACAATAAAAGGAAAAAGCGAAACAACTATCCTATTGTTTATCATATTGAGAATCAATGATTTGTAGATATAATCCCTGATATAGCCGCTCATTTGCATACCGGCAACCGGCATTTCGGCTGCACCACGGTGCAGCCCTGCATTATAGGCTCATCCGGAATTTGGAGTGACAATTGGGCTGAAAGCGTCATCAGGTACCATCACTTCAAATACCGGATGAACCCTACATTAAGAATGCATACATTATATAGGCCACGATAGATGAATAGTTGCAAGAAAACAGAGAAACGAACACTTTCCAGTCCCCATTATCTCCCTGTTTGACAGACACAAGTGTCTATCGTCTGAAAGTCCAGTGTTTGACGAGACAGACACAAGTGTTTGAGACATCAGAAGCAAGTGTCTGTCAATGCGAATATTTGCGATTGATAATCAGTGATTTAAACAATCAGTAGAACTTATACAACAATAATTCTACAAACTATTAGTGATGAGAAGGAGATTGACTTCCAACTACCAAAGAACTTCTTCCATCTCCCGACAACTCCTACTAATACTAAGCCTCCTGAGCTCTTCCTACCACACAATCTTATCCAATATTCCCGTCAGATAGGCTATCGCCATGCCGTAGTTCGTAATAGGAATGTGTTGCGCACGAGCTTGGGCAATGCGGCTGAGTACATATTTTCGATTGAACATACAGGCACCGCAATGGATAATCAGGTTGTAGCGGGACAAGTCATGGGGAAAATCGTTGCCCGATACGAAATCTATTTGCAGCTCTTCGCCGATACGTTTCCGCAGCAGACGGGGAATCTTGACCGTTCCAATGTCCTCAGTCAGTGGGGCATGGGTGCAGGCTTCGGCTATCAACACGCGCGATTGCGGCGTGAGAAGAGCGATGGTGGAAGCCCCCTCTGCAAAAGCCTCTATATCCCCCTTGTAAGCGGCAAAAAGAACAGAGAAGGAAGTCAGGCTACTCTCGGCAGGCTTTTGCCGATAGACAATGGGAAACGCCTGTGAGTCGGTGATAATCAACCGAGGAGGACGAGCAAGGGCTTGCAAGGAATCCGACAACCGATCGGTGGTACAGCTCACCACTATGCATTTCTTGTCCAGCAGTTCGCGAATGGTCTGTACTTGAGGCAAAATCAGGCGGCCTTTGGGAGCCTGAATGTCTTGGGGCATGACCAGCAGAACCACATCGCCCTCTCCCACCCGATTGCCTGTGATGGTGCGTTCGGCAAAGTCTTCGGGAAGCTTTGCAAGAATAGCATCGAAGATGCCTTGCATGCCGGACTTCTCTCCGGCACTGACCACGACCGGTACTTGCCCGTACTTTTCCTCAATCCTGAGGGCCAGCGAATCGACATCCTGCCGGACATCTTTCTTGTTCACTATCAGTACGACGGGAATGTCATGCTCACGAAGCAGCTCCATCCATTGCCGTTCCGGCGTTCCGTCGTCCTCAAAGAGCAGCAGGGCGATGTCGGTCTTCTCCATCATCTTCCGGGTGCGCTCCACGCGCATCCGGCCCAGTTCGCCCTCGTCATCGAAGCCGGGGGTATCGATAAAGAGACAGGGGCCTAAAGGATATACTTCCATGGCTTTTGCCACCGGGTCGGTGGTGGTGCCAGGTGTGGCAGATACCAGCGATGTGTCTTGTCCGGTCAAGGCATTGATAAGGCTGGACTTTCCGCTGTTCCGTCGTCCGAAAACAGCGATGTGCAAACGGTTTGAATTGGGGGTATGGTTCATGATGTCATTATCAGATTGCAACGCCAAAGTCATTTTTGATTTCTTCCATGACAAAAGTTGACTCTAAAGAATTCAGCATGGGTAATTGTCCCAGTACATTGAGTACAAGTTCTTGATAGTACTTCATATCAGGGGCGTGTACCTTCAGAAGGAAGTCGTAGCGACCGGAGATGTTGTAACACTCCGTCACCTCGTTAATCTTACGTATCGTCTCGCAAAACTCCTGAGCCACCTGTTTGTTTAGCGGCTTGAGTTTCACACTACAGAATACGATGAATCCTTTGTGAAGTTTCTCTGCATCAAGTATGGTAGCGTATCGCTTGATGTACCCTTCCCGTTCCATTCGCTTTATGCGTTCAAAGACAGGAGTCGTGCTCAGTATCACTTCCGATGCTATTTCCTTGATGGTCAGCCGTGCATTCTGTTGCAGGCAACGCAGAATTTTGATGTCCGTCGCGTCCAGCGATTCTATTATAGGCTTGCTTGGCATGATTTCGTAGTCGTTTATTCTAACACGGAAGCAAAATTAGAATGTTTTTCTGTATTTCGCAAATATATTTGGAACAAACAACCATAAAGCCATAAATTCGCATCCAAATTATTAAAAACATAAAAGCATAAGACAATGAATACACAGAATCTTCACCTCGAGACCCTCGCCCTCCATGTAGGACAGGAAACAGCCGACCCCGCAACCGACGCACGCGCCGTGCCTATCTATCAGACCACTTCGTATGTGTTCCACAATTCTCAGCATGCAGCCGACCGATTCGGGCTGCGCGATGCCGGCAACATCTATGGCCGCTTGACCAATTCCACCCAAAGCGTATTCGAAAACCGCGTGACAGCCCTTGAAGGCGGTGCTGCCGGACTTGCGGTTGCCAGTGGGGCAGCCGCCATCACTTACGCCCTGCAGAATATCTTGCAGAATGGTGACCATATTGTGGCTGCCGACAATCTTTATGGTGGTACCTTCAACCTTATCACCCATACGCTTTCCACACAAGGCGTGGAAAACACCATCGTGGATATCAATAATCTTCAGGCACTTGAAGCCGCCATCCGTCCTAACACCAAGGTTATCTATGCCGAAACCTTCGGCAATCCCAATTCCGATGTAACCAACTTGGATGCGATAGCAGAGGTTGCCCACAAACATCACATCGTGTTCATCGTGGACAATACTTTTGCACCCATCCTCATCCGTCCCATCGAACATGGAGCCGACATCGTTGTGCACAGCGCCACGAAGTTTATTGGCGGTCATGGCACCTCGTTGGGCGGTGTCATCGTCGAATCCGGCCGCTTCGACTGGAAAGCCAATGCCGATAAATACCCTACACTTGCCAAGCCGGATCCATCCTATCACGGAGCGGTGTTTGCCGACGTGGCAGGCAAAGCTGCTTTCGTGACACGCATCCGCGCCGTCATCCTGCGCGACACAGGTGCCACGATTTCACCTTTCAATGCCTGGATATTGTTGCAAGGGGTGGAGACACTTCCGCTCCGCATCGAACGCCATGTAGAGAATGCACTGCGTGTGGTCGATTTCCTTGCCAAGCATCCGAAAGTCAAAAGTGTCAGCCATCCGTCGTTGCCGTCACATAAGGACCACACTCTTTATAAAAGATATTTTCCGAAAGGCGCCGGCAGCATTTTCACTTTTGAAATAAACGGCACGCAGGAAGACACCTGGCGATTCATCGATTCGCTGAAAATCTTTTCGCTCCTTGCCAATGTGGCAGATGTGAAATCGCTGGTCATCCACCCCTACACCACTACGCACTCGCAACTCTCACCCGAAGAACTTACGGCCCAGCGCATCACCCCCACCACGGTGCGGCTCTCCATCGGAGTAGAGCATATCAATGACATCCTTGCCGACCTTCAGCAGGCATTGGAGAAAGTATAATCAGAACCTGAAGTCCCTCCTACCCTCCTCTATCGCCCGCAGGTTTCGTTCGGCTATCTCGCGTATCTTAGGATTCGGGATGTGAGCCAGTTCTTCACGGATCAGCTCGATGCCCTTCCTGCGGGTTGCGGGGGAGGCGTAGTCCTCCAGATACTCTTTCAGGGTCATCAGCGCATTGGGCTGACAGCAGTTGGCTATCTGCCCGCGCTTGACGAGCGACATGAAACGGTCGCCGGTGCGTCCTTCGCGATAGCAGGCAGTACAGAAGCTGGGAATATGCCCCAGATCAAGCAGCCAGTGCACCACCTCGTCCAGTGTACGTCGGTCGCTAACATCGAACTGCGAAGAGTCCTTCCCCTCCTTCTCAGGAACGGCGTAGCCTCCTACGCTGGTACGCGAACCACCGCTTATCTGCGAAACGCCCAACTGAAGCACCCGGCGGCGTACTGCCTCAGACTCGCGGGTGGAGATAATCATGCCGGTATAAGGCACAGCAATACGTGTGACCGCCACGATGCGGCAAAACATCTCATCCGAAATGGCATCTGGAAAGTCTTTCGTCGAAATATCATCTGCCGGACAGATGCGTGGAACGCTGATGGTATGCGGCCCCACGCCGAAGAGAGCTTCCAGATGCTCGGCATGCATCAACAGGCCCACAAAGTCGTAACGGTAGGTATTCAGGCCGAACAGCACCCCGATGCCCACGTCGTCAATGCCTCCCTCCATGGCACGGTCCATGGCTTCAGTGTGGTAGGCATAGTCGCTCTTGGGACCTGTGGGATGCAACGCCTCATAATGCTCCTTGCTGTAGGTCTCCTGAAAGAGGATGTAAGTGCCGATACCTGCCTCCTTCAACAGCCGGTAGTTCTCCACCGTAGTGGCGGCAATGTTGACGTTCACCCGACGGATGGCGCCGTTTTTGTGCTGGATGCTGTAGATGGTGCGGATGGACTCCAGAATGTAGTCAATAGGATTGTTTCGAGGGTCTTCTCCCGCCTCCAGGGCGAGACGTTTGTGCCCCATATCCTGCAAAGCGATGACTTCGCGGCGTATCTCCTCCTGCGAAAGTTTCTTGCGCGGAATGGTACGGTTCTTGGCATGATAGGGGCAATAGACACATCCGTTCACACAATAGTTAGAGAGATAGAGCGGGGCAAACATCACGATGCGATTGCCATAGAACCGCTGCTTGATTTCACGTGCCAGGTGGAAAATGCGCTCCACCAAATCGGGTTCGTCACACTCCAGCAGCAGGGCAGCTTCCCGGTGGGATAGTCCCTGGCACAGAGCCGCCTTGTCTATCAGGCTTTCGATAAGCGGACGGTTGCCGCGGTTTGCCCGGGCATACTCCAGCGTGTCCAATATCTCCTGATGGTTGATGAACTCTTCGGCTTGTCTTGATTTTACGTTGTACACTTTATGAATTGAAAATTGAAAATTGAGAATTAAAAATTATCACTTTATCACTCCATCACTCTATCACCTTATCACCTATTTCATATCCTATTTCTTTCAATCTCTTCTCCAGTTCCTCCAATCCTTCGGCGGCTTCGGCACCGGTGGCGGCTTTGTGGTCGTAGAGCGAATAGTTCGCCCGTTGACAGGGTGGAGAAAGGTTGGGCATAACGACATTGGCACCCGCCAGTATTCCGCGTTCCCGTCCATCTGGCGCAAGAGTGGCCAGGGCGGTGGTGGCGGGAATCCAAGCAGAAGGGTGCATCAGCCGGAAAATGGAAAGCAGCTTCAGGGTCATCCCGATATTGCCCGGCGGAAAAGAAGCAAAAGGAGTATCGCGATGAGGAAGGAACGGGCCCATGCCTATCATCTCCGGCCGAAACCGTTCGATGAAGAGAAGGTCTTCCACCAGATGGTCCACCGTCTGATACGGGCTACCCACCATGATGCCCGTTCCCACCTGATAACCGATTTCCTTCAGCCACTCCAAGCATTGCAGGCGATGTGAGAGCGACATTTCGGCAGGATGAAGCCGAGCGTAGTGGGCTGCGTTGTACGTCTCGTGACGCAACAGATAGCGGTTGGCACCTGCACGGAAAAAGCGTTCGTAAGCTTCACGCGACCGCTCGCCCAAGGAGAGCGTAAGGACACAGTCGGGAAACTCCCCACGGATGCGGGCTACAAGCTCCACCGTCCAATCGTCCTTCACCTCCGGCATCTCACCTCCCTGCAGAACGAATGTACGGAGGCCGAGGCGATAACCTTCGCGACAACAGGCCAGAATCTCGTCCTGTGTCAATTCATAGCGCTCAACAGCTCCGTTTCCTCTCCGTATGCCACAATACAGGCAGTTGTTGCGGCAACGGTTCGTTATCTCAATCAGCCCGCGCAGAAGGATTTTGTGACCGAAGCGAGACACAGCCTCCTCCCGTGCCAGCTTGTGCAGATAGTCCACCATGCCGGCATCCTCACAAAGCAATAATGCCCGATACTCTTCAGCATCCAGCCTATGACAATTCCGCAATTTGTTTATCAAATCGGTCATATATCTTTTGAAAGAGTTATCGGGAGTTAGAAGCCAATACTCCTTCTAATTTCCGATAACTCCTTTATAAAATCAATACGTCTTCTCCTGTTTTGCCAGTTCCTGTCCCAATTGTCGTTTTCCGGCAGCGACCTCGTTGTATGCAGTCGGTCCGGTGATACAGCCGCCTTCGCAAGCCATCACCTCGATAAACTGTGCCGGAGCCTTGCCCGATTTGGCGTATGCACGCAGCATGCCGATATTCTTCTTGTTCAGATTGGCCACCTGAAGCGCATTTATCTTATCCGCATCCTCCTTCAGATAAGCCTTTACGGCACCCATCACGCCCCCTGCCTGAGCGAATCCATGCGCCTCACGCACAGCCGTGAACTGCACCGGATAGGGTTGCGACTGCTCCATCTGGATATCCAGACCGGCCAGTACGGAAGCCATTTCCTCGAAGGTCATCACGAAATCCACCGCCTCGTCGCGCTGCGCCTCCTTGCGCTTTGCCACACAGGGACCGATAAAGACCACCTTCGCATCCGGATACTTCTCCTTGACAATTCGTGACGTATAGTACATCGGCGAACCGGTGCCCGACACGTAAGGCTTCATGGCAGGAATATGCTTGTTCACCAGTTCGATGTAAGAAGGACAGCAGGAAGTCGTCATGAACTTCTGTCCCTCCTCCAGTTTCTCCACCAATTCGTGCGCTTCATTGGTGACGGTGTCCATAGCTCCTTGCGCCACTTCGATAACATCCGCAAAACCCATCTCCTTCAAGGCTCCATACACCTGTTCGATAGTGGTTTGGAACTGTCCCAAAATGGAGGGTGCCACAATAGCCACCATCTGCTCACCCTTACGGATTCCTTGCAACACGTCAAACACCTGCGATACCTCAAAAATAGCACCGAAGGGACACGCATTAAGACACTTGCCGCAATAGATGCACTTGCTCTCATCGATGTGTTCTATCCCCTTCTCGTCCTTACTGATGGCCTTCACGGGGCAGGCTTCCTCGCACGGCACGGGAATGTAAACAATGGCATGATAGGGACAGCTGTTGTAACAGATGCCGCAACTGATGCACGCATCGTGGTCAATCCATGCCTGCCCGCTCTCTTTGACATGCACCGCCTTCTTGGGACAGTTCGTCTGACAGCTGCGTGCCGTACACCCACGGCAAAGATTCGTAATCTCATAGTTGATTTGCACACAGGCGGAGCAGGCCTCGTCAATCACGCACATGATGTTCTCCTTCGGCTTGCCGTGTTCGGCACGTTCCAATGCACGGGCAGCATATTCCGACAGCGGGGTCAACTCGTCCGTTTCGTCCTCCATATCCAGCCCCAGCAGCGGCAGCGACTTGTACTTCCACACCGCCCGTTCTTTGTGCACACAGCAGCGTCCCGCATGTTTCGACCTTTTGGGACTCAGCTCGATGGGCAGTCGGTCTATTTTCTCTACCAATTCGTTGTTGTTCCACAGCCTTACCAGTTCTTTCAGCAATCTGTGGCGGACAATCATGATGTTGCTCGTAAATGCCATACTATTTTTAGATGTTGAAAATTAGTTAATTCAGTAATGAAGTGCAAAGATATTGATTTTTCTTAAAAAACATTTAAATTTGATACCGAAAACCTAAAAAAAAAC
>NZ_JAICZW010000143.1 GCF_029057325.1 Bacteroides sp.
GAGTTTGTCCGAAGAACGTCCGAAGCCGAATAGGTCCTGGTAGGGGTGGGACAGGGAGCGGATAGGGAGGAGAGAGCGGAAGGAGGAAAAAGGGATTTCTTCACCTTGATTTGCCGGCTGCGGAAAAGAGGGATGAAAATATCTTACATTCGGGTTGCATCAGGGTGATTTCGGAGGTGTGTTAAAACGAGAAGGAACCGAATAATGATAGATTTTAGGCACGGAATTACACGGATTTACACGGTTTTCTTCTTGATTCATCCGTGAAATTCGTGTAATCCGTGCCTAAAAGAGAGTGAAATGTATCTTTTTGATGCACTTCCCTATATGGATTCACATTAATAAAGCGAAATCTCTCCCAATCCTGCGCGTCCTTCGGAAGCGGATTCGATGGTCAGGCGGAGGAACTTCATTTCGCGGTTTACGGGCATCGGCTTGAACTCCCAGCCGGTGCATTCCCGCTGATAGAGTTCCGTCCAGTGCTGTCCGTCCATGGATGTCTCCACTTTGTGTTTGTAGGAGGAGCTGTCTTTCTGGAACACGATGCGGCTGGCGGTGACGTAAGCCGGCTCTTCCAACGATACGATGATGGTTTGCGGCCATTTGGAATCGCCGGCAATCCACCAGGTGCGGTCGTTGTTGTCTGTGATGTTCGATTCGGGATAGCCTTTCTGGCTGCTTTCCGTCCGGACGGATGCTATTTTCAGGCGTGGTTTTTTCAGGACGCGCTGTTGCCAGGAAGAGGGCTTTACCACTACGTTGTCCTCTTCTTTCCCTAAGAATGGCTCGTGTGCTCCATCCGCTAAAACGGGATTTGTGTCGGGCTTTGTCAGAATCTCGGCTTCTCCGGCTATCAGGCCGTCGGCAGTGGCTTTGATCTTGATTTTGCCCGCTTGGGAGGTGGTTCTTACAAAGGCGAATCCGATGCCGCCTTCCACTTCTTGCGGATTGATGCCGATGCGGCTGATGCTGTCTCCTATCAGGGTGCCTTCGCCGGACACGGTGATCCGGATGATGTGCCGCGAGTCGGGAATCCGCGAGCCGTTCTTGTCGCAAACCTTGAAGTAAACGGGAATCATGTCCGAACCGTCCGCTATGGGCACGATGCCTTCGGTTGGTATCTCCACTGTCAGGTGGTGGGCCTCTTCGGGGGTACGGATGCTGTGGGTCGCCACCACTTTGTCTCCTATCAGGGCTTCGGCTTTCAGGGTTCCTTTTTCGTACCCTTGGGCATCGAAGACAAACAGCGGGCTGCCTCCCTTGTCCACTATCGGGCGATACAGCGGGGCTCTTTCCTCGCGGGTCTGGCTACCTATCAGCTTGCCGTTGCGGTATAGCCGCACCCGGTCGCAGTTGGAGAAGACGGTAATCCCGGTGGTCGAGGAGGAGAACTCTGCGGAAGCGTTGTAAGAGGCTATGAATACCATGGGGCCATCGTACAATCCGGGTTGTGAGACAGACTTGTCGCGCATGCTTTGCAGCATGTAGTAGCAAAATTTGGGGTATCGGTTCATATCGACCGCACCGGAGAACATGGTCTCATCCTCGCTTCCGCGGGCGTAGTCGTTGTAGCTCCACAGGAAATGTCCGCCCATGTGTGGATTGGCATCCAGCATGCACCAGTCGAAGTAGCCGTTTCCGTTCAGTTGTTCGATGCGGCTGTAGCATTGGCGCAGTTGCTCCTCTTCGTTCTCCTTCAGGCTGACGCGCGGCTTTGTGCCGGCACCGTCGCCCCATTCGCGGGTGAACACCGGCTTGATGGCGATGAAATCTTCGGGAAAGTTGCTCATCACGTCGCCGTTTTTGGGATAGTTCTTCACCTGCTTGTAGAGTACGTCATAGTAGGGTGCCATCTCCGCGTTGCCCAGATAGTCGCCTGCCGTGTACATTTGGTCGCCCGGATATTCGGCGTGCGCCAGTGCCTGTATCTCGCGGGCGAGCGATACGGGATAGCGCGATTCGTTCAAGGCAGTCTCCCAAAGCACTACGGACGGGTGGTTGCGGTCGCGGCGAATCATCTGCCTGCCTACCTGATAAAGGCGTTTGATGAAGGTGGAGTCGGGGTTGTAGAATTGCCATCCCGGGATGCACTCCACTACCAGAAGGCCGTACCGGTCGCATGCTTCCAAAAAGGCGGGGTCCGACGGATAATGGGCGGCACGCACGGCATTATATCCCCCCTGTTTCAGGCGGATGACGTCGCGCACCTGCATGGAGTTGGAAGCCGCGTCGCCCACGTGGGGGAAGGCCTGATGGCGGTTGGCGCCGCGTATGTAGAGGGGTTCTCCGTTCAGGAAGAAGCCCTCTTGGGCCGTGTAGCGAAGGGTGCGGATGCCTATCTGCCTGGAGGTCTCGTCCAGCACCTTCGACTTCCTCATGACTTTCGTATGCAGGGTATAGAGGGTGGGGTGGTAGGGGTGCCACAGGGCCGGATGGGCTACATCGAGCTTTTGCGTTACCGTAGTTGCCGACTCGCTCTCCAGCATGAGGGGAGTGGCGACTTCGGCCACTACCTTGCCGGTGGAGTCGCACAATTGCGACACTAACCGGAGCCGGGCCTCTTGGTGGGTCTGGTTGCGCAGGTGGGTCGCTACCTGTACGATGGCCTGCTGTTCGGACACCAGCGGGTAGGTGACGAATTGTCCGCCCCCTGCCACGATGTCTTCTTGCAGCGGGTCGGTCACGAAAATGGGTTCCGTAACCACCATCCGCACGTCACGGTAGATGCCGCTGTAGTAATAAAAGTCCATCCGGTCTTGCGGTTTTCCCGGCGGGGTGAGCGGGTCGTGGCAGGCCGATACCTTGACGGCCAGTATATTGGTCTTGTCCCATTGGATGTGGTTGGTAAAGTCCGCCACAAAGCCCATGTAGCCGCCGTGGTGTTTGGTTATCTTTTCGCCGTTGAGATAGACTTCGCAGTGGTTCATCACGCCTTCAAACTCCACCACGATGCGTTTGCCTTTATACTTG
The DNA here is from genome assembly GCF_029057325.1 of Bacteroides sp. Lineage (GTDB taxonomy): Bacteria > Bacteroidota > Bacteroidia > Bacteroidales > Bacteroidaceae > Bacteroides. The sequence goes on from NZ_JAICZW010000143.1 coordinate 2,971, forward strand.
GCTGGCATTTTGAAGTAGCGGCGGTACCAGCCGATTCCGTCGTAAATGGAATTTCCGCCGCAATGTTTGGGTTCCAGCTGCATGATGTGCGGAAGGCTCACCGGCATCCATCGGGATACATCGGCCTCCATGCTTGCCCCGTCTTCTACATCTCCACGGAAGAAGGCCCATCCGGTATTCATTCCGATGGTTTCCCGGGATGGGCTCCCCAGACAGATGCCAACGGAGAAAAGGTTGAAAATCAGGAATAAGATAAAGTGTTTCATAAGAATTGGTTATTGATGTAATTTAAGTTTCGCATATTGACGAGTGGATAAGTTGACAAGTTGACGAGTTAACAAGGCTACGAGGAGAAGCGGTTCGGATTTCTACTGATAACCGATATCCTGTTCGCCAAACAAGCGGATAGAAGGGCCTTCTACACTCGTCCACTTGTCAACTCGTCAACTTATCTCCTTGTAGCCTCGTTAACTTGTCAACTAAATAGATGAATCTATTTCTTCCGTATCTCCGCCATTTCCCGGTTGGGAGCTATCTCCATCGCCTTCAGTTGGGCGCCGTTGGCCGTTTGGCGCAGTCCCATTACCAGTACGTTCTTCTGTCCCTTTCCGAAGTGCAGCCAGCATTCGGGCAGGAAGAATTCGCGTTGCGGGCCGGCTTCCCAATGTCTTCCGATATTGTGTCCGTTCAGCCACATATAGCCGTTGCCCGAGGCGTTGATGCGTGCCATCCAGGGAATCCATTCGTTGGCTTTTTGGGCGGGCAGCTCAAATTCGATGCGATACCAGGTGAAGAGTCCGTCCGGTTCGGCTTTCGGTTGTATGCCGTTGCCTTTGGCCGGAATTTTGTCGGTGGTGTCTAACGTTACCTCTTCCCATCCTTCGGGAACGAATTGCGGCGCAGTCCAGCCGAGGGTCACTCCGGCCATGTCCACGGCGCATTCCCATTCCAGCGGATGGGTCAGGGCGCTTTCGGTGATGGACAGTCCGGCTTCCCGAACGCCTGCCAGCTCTTCCATGGGTACGTAGCCATGCGCGTGTCCCAGATTTTCGTAAACTGCGATAATCTCGTTCTCTCCGCTCTTCAGCAGTCCGGCCACGTCGAAGCGGTTGTCATACTCGTCCGGGCGGATGCGGTCGAAGCAGTCGCGCGTGGTCCAGGTCTGTGCGTCGGCTTTGTCCGGGAAGAGGCGTTTGGCCGGCTTGCCGTTCACCGTCACCGACACGATGTCGCGCGTGAACATATTGAATAAAAGGAAACGCTCGTCGGCCGCCTGCGCGGAAGTCAGACGGACGCGTGTGCGGTAGAGGCTGTAGCGGAAGTCGTTCACGCCCAGATCGGACAGGGAGGCCAGGCGCGAAAGCCCTTTCCAGTCGGCTTTGCCGAAGGCATCCTCTTTCTTTTGGGCAGAGGCGATGCGTATCGGGGCGGGCACTTTGGAGGGGCGCAACGGGCGCATCTGCTCTTTCGGCCACCATTCTCCCTTTCCGACCTCTTTGCCGGCGGGAATCACCAGGACTTGGCAGCCCAAGGCGGGGAGGTCATAAATCACGTCGATCGGTTCGGTGCGCTGTAAGTCGGTGTCTGCCGTTTGGGTGGAGGTTATCAGCACCTTTTCGCCGTGTTGGTTGATGTTGTACATCGGTTCGGCATGACGGTCCTCTTTTCCCGGCAGCAGGCGCACCTTGCCGTGAATCGGGTTCTTCGGGTCCGTGTTGTGCAGGAAGACGAAGCGCGTGCCGTCCTTAGCCACACGCATGCCGCCAAACAGCGACTTGCTTCCACCCTCCAGGGCGCACGGGCCGCCGGTGGAGCGCACCAGTTGCGGTTCGAACGTTCGGATAAACTGTCCGATGGCTTTTGCCTCAAAATACTTGTCGCCCAAGGCTCCGTTCTCGCGTATGGCGGCATTGTAGTCGTAGCTGGTGGTCATGCCTCGGGCACCCCATCCGGCGAAGTGCGTGCCTCCGAAGAACATGTAGTAATTGATTCCGCCCGCTCCGCCCAGCAGCGACATCAGCCCTACGGCCTTGAAGTGGCGTGCGTCGGAGTAGTGGTCTTCGCTCAGTCTGCCGGTTACCAGGGAGAACCAGCCGCCTTGCAGCTCGGTCACGAATCCCGGTGCGTCCGGTTGTTCCCTTTTCAGGTTTGCCATGCGGTGGGCGCAGTCGGGGGCGGAGGAGAGTCCCACGTAGTAGTTGTCGCTGTCGAACACCTGTGACAATTCCTTGTCCTTGCTGCTGCGGCACTCTTCGGTCAGGCAGGTGAATATGGGGATGTCCATCCCGTTTCTTTTGGCCGATTGGTAGAGGGCTTTCAGCAGCTCTTCCTTTCCGTTGCAATCGTGGTGGTTGTATTCATTCTCTATCTGGAGCAGGATGATTCCCTTTTCGCCTGCGGGTTTGCGCGTAAGCTGCTCGTCGGCCAGTGCCTTGCACACGGAGTCAAACCAGTGTTGCGACCAGCGGATGTGGCGGTAGTCGGCGCTTCGCAGCCAAAATTCTTCCGTCACCACCTCCGGGCGGAACTTGGCGAGCCAGCGGGGATAGCCGCCTCCCGAGTATTCGGCGCAGATGAAGGGTCCCGGTCGTACGATGGTGTAAAGCCCGAACTCCTCTTGCGCCATCTTCAGCCAGCGTTTCACGTCGGCGAAGTCGAAGTGGCTGTTGTCGTCCACGCCGCTCGGCATGGTTCTTTCGTGCCAGTTCCAGGGTACGTAGGTTTCCACCGTATTGAATCCCGCCTCCTTGATTTGCCGGAAGCGGTCGCGCCACAAGGCTTCCGGGCAGCGGAAGTAGTGGAAGGCGGCACTGTAGATGAAGAGGTCCTTCCCGTCGATGGTCATACACGAGCCATCGTAGCGAATCCGTTCGGGATGGGCGAAGCTTTTCGCCGGGGTTGCTGTCTTTGCCACTTCTTGGGCACAAACTCTCGGACCATGGATTGCTGCCAGAAGCAGCAGCATGCAGATGAAAAGTGAAAATCTGTTTTTCATAAGGGTATTCAAAAAAAATAATAGATTGTTTATTGTATTATCTATGACACTAAACAAGGTCTATACCCTTATTGCGGCTCAAAATTCTCTCATCCGCCAACAAGGCTTTTGTATTTGCGGGAGTGGAGTTAGAGGAGACGTCTGCAGGCAAAAAGTGTGTAAATACACAGAAAGTGTTTCTCACTCATGTCTTGTTAACTTCCTCACTTACATCTTATTCCAATATCCCTCAGAAACAATTTTCGGGCTGTTGGAAAACAATTTTAAACTCCCTGCAAATAAGTGGGCTTTCTATAAACAACCCATCGGCTGTCTATAGAAAGCCAATAGGCTGCTTGCAGACGGCTTATGGGCTGTTTATAGACAGCCCACTTGTTTGCAGGCCATGCGTAAGTTGTTTCTGAACCATGCGTAAGTTGTTTTCAAGGAAAGAACCGCTTATTTTCGTCATATTTTGACGAGATTAGTTTGCTTATTCTCGTCATTCGTGCTATTTTTGCGTAGTAATTCCGTGAATATGAGATATATCTACATTTGGCAATATCCGCAATGGCCCTGCTTCACTTGGGATGATTCGGCGCTTATCGCCCTGTTGTCCGAAGTGCGCAACCTCGAAGGGAAGATAGCGGGCATGATGGGCGGACTGGGATTTGACATCCAGCGCATGACGTTTTGGGAAGCGATGACGGAAGACGTGCTTTGTTCAAGTGAGATAGAGGGCGTTTTCTTAAACTCAGACCGGGTTCGTTCCTCCATAGCCAAGCATCTGGGCATAGAGACGGCGGGTCTGCCTGTTCCCGACCATTATACCGAAGGCGTGGTGTAAGTGATGCTGGATGCCGTCAGGAACAACAATCTTCCTTTGAACCACGAACGTATTTGCTGAAAGACGATGCCGAAAACAATTCCTAAGAACGGATTATTTTCCTCTCTCCCCCAGGCTGTCCGAGAACATCTGTTATGCTTTCTTTTAGGCACGGAATTACACGAATTTACACGGTTCCCTTATTTGTCTTATCCGTGAAATCCGTGCCTGAAAGTCACTATATTATGCAAGCACAAGCTATTGAACTGCAATTAGGCAGGTATCCGAACGCTCACGATAATTCCTTTAATTAAAAAAACTTCAAAAAAATTTTTGATGGGCGTAAGGGTGTCTTTACGATTTTGTGTCTATTGGGCGTATAACCTTAAAAAAAGTTTGCCTATGTAGAAAAAGAATAATCAGTAAAAACAAATAAAAAGAAGAGGGGGAACGCCTATAGGCCGGTTCCTTATTTATAGTGAAAAAAATTATAGCTAACCTTATTACTTATAATATATGAATTTTAAAAATTATTTTAGCCTTTTGGTGCTGTTGTTTTTTACAATGAGTCTCTCGGCGCAAACCAAAGAGAGAAAGATAACAGCCAGCTTCACGAACATTCCTCTTTCGGAAGCGATGAAGCAAATTGAGAATTTAACGGGTTGCACCTTCTTCTACGATGCGGCCCAAGTGGACGTAAAGCAGAAAGTGAGCCTGGACAGCAAGGACGAGCCTTTGAGCAAAGCGCTGAACAAGATGCTTTCTCCCATCCGGTTGGGCTTTGAGGTGACAAACACTCAGATTGCCATTTTCAGCAAGAAAGCTGCCCCCACAGGCCCTGCTTCCAAAGTACGCGGAACGGTGTTGGACGATACCGGTGAAAGCGTTATCGGTGCCAACGTCACGGTGGAAGGTACTACCGTCGGAGTTATCACCGACATTGATGGTAACTTTGAACTTGAAGTTCCCCGGAATGCCAACATCATCATCTCCTTCATCGGCTATCAGACACAAACCATCAAATATACCAACCAACCTTTCTTGAACGTGAAACTGAAAGAAGACTCACAGGCACTGGAAGAAGTGGTCGTAGTGGGTTACGGTACACAGAAGAAGGTGAACATGACCGGTTCTGTGGCACAGGTGGATAGCAAAGCACTGGAAAGCCGTCCTATTCAGAACGTATCTACCGGTTTGCAAGGTTTGATGCCGGGTGTGACTATTACGGCAGGTGAAGGTCGTCCGGGCCAGGATGGCGGTACTATCCGCGTGCGTGGTGTCGGTACCCTGAACGATGCCAATCCTTACATCCTGGTGGATGGTGTAGAGACCGGTACGATGAACTCGGTTGACCCCAACGATATCGAGAGCATCTCTGTATTGAAGGATGCCGCTTCGGCTGCCATCTACGGTTCTAAAGCCTCCAACGGTGTCATCCTGATTACTACCAAACGTGGTAAGACCGGCAAGCCGCGCATCTCTTACAGCGGATATGCCAGCTTGCAGAAAGCCACCATGCTGCAAGATTTGATGAGTTCTTACGACTATGCCCGCCTGTACGATCAGGCACGTGTGGCAGAAGGCTTGGCTCCTCGTTTTAGCGAAGAGGCTTATCAAAAGTTTAAAGATGGTTCCGACCCCTATCACTTTGCTAACACCGACTGGCTTGGATTGGCTTATCAGACAGGCTTCCAGCATTCTCATAATGTGAGTATGAGCGGCGGTACGGACAACCTGAAGTACATGGCTTCCGTAGGTTATTTGCACCAGACCGGTATTTTGCCCAACTCAGAGCGGCAGCAGTTCAACGGACGTACCAATTTGGATATTAAAGTGAACTCCCGCATGAATGTACGTGTCAACATGGCTTATATCAACAACGACTATTCCGATCCCAACTCTTCGTATGCTGATGGTAGTTCCGGACAAATCATTTCGATGTTGAACAAGATGGCTCCTTGGATTGTTGCTCGCTATGAGGACGGCACTTGGGGAACAATTTCAGACGGAAGTCCGATTGCTTGGTTGGATGTTGACCAGACAATAAGACGTGAAAACCAGAATTTCTCGGGTATGTTGTCTGCTGACTATAAGATTGTGGATGGATTGGTGGCTACGCTGACCGGTGCATACGTCAATAATCAGCAACATTACAAGGCTTTCCGGAAATTCATTCAGTACAATCCCAACAAGCAGTCTGAGCCTAACAAATTGAACGAAAACTTCTACGGCTGGCATCGTGCTACTTTCGATGCTTTATTGAATTACGACAAGCAGTTCGGTCTGCACGGATTAAAGGCTATGGCAGGTTGGCATACCGAGAAATACAATTATAGAGAGAACACTACGGAACGCAGGAACTTCCCCAATAACGACCTGACGGACATGAATGCAGGTGATGTCGCTACCCAGAAAACCGGCGGATATACGCGTGAGTTGGCGATGATTTCCTGGTTCGGTCGTATCAACTATGACTATGCCGGCAAATACTTGTTCGAGGCCAATATCCGTGCGGATGCCTCCTCCCGTTTCGCCAAAGGCAACCGTTGGGGCTATTTCCCCTCTTTCTCTGCCGCATGGCGCATCACGGAAGAATCGTTTATGGAGAATACGGAGGATTGGCTGAGCAGCCTGAAGCTGCGTGCTTCCTACGGTAACTTGGGTAACCAGTCCGCTTTGAACAGCTACTATCCTTGGATGAGCACCTATTCGTTGGATACCAAATATCCGTTGGGTGGGAACCTGCAATCTGGTTATTATCAGGCGAATTTCAATAATCCTGCCATTTCTTGGGAAAAAGCACGTACTTGGGGTGTGGGCTTTGATGCCACTCTCCTCAATAAGCTAAATGTATCTTTCGACTATTACGATCGCAAGACTACAGGTATCATTATGGACGTGCCTGTTTCCAGAGAGTTCGGTTTGGGTGCTTACAAGGCGAATGTAGGTGCGATGGTGAACCGCGGTATGGAGTTGACAGTGGGTTACAATGACAAATGGGGTGCTTGGACATTTGGCGCTACCGCTAATTTGGCCTACAATAAGAACAAAATTCTGAATTTGGATAGTGCAGAGGTGCTGGAAGATGGCGATTTGAAAGTGAAGCAGAAAGGTGAGGCCATCAATATGTACCGTCTGTATCATGTAGAGGGTATATTCCAGTCGGATGAAGAGGCTGCGGCTTGGCAGAAACAGCATGAAAATGACCCGGGATTTCCTTTTAAGAAAAAAATGAAAGGTGGTGATTTGATTTATGCTGATGCTAATGGTGATGGTGTTATTAATGCCGAAGACCGTGTATTGTGCGGTTCTTCCGATCCTTCCTATACGTTTGGTTTGAATTTGAATGCCGGCTATAAGGGATTTGACCTCTCTATGATGTTTACCGGTGTGGCAGGAGTAAAACGTTACTTGGACTACTTTGGATTTGGTGGTGAATTTCTCGGTGATGGTTGCCATCCGAACAATATTTGGTTGGATGCCTGGACTCCGCAGAATAAGAATGCTAAGATGCCCCGTGTGGTTTACAATGCCAATTCAAACTCAAACAACCTTGCGCAATCTGATTTCTGGTTGCAGGATGGTAGCTATGTGCGTCTGAAGAATGTGCAGTTTGGCTACACCATTCCTGAGAAGCTTTTGAAGCCGTTGGGAATTGAGAAGATTCGTGTCTATTATTCCGGTGAGAACCTGTTGACTTTCCACAAGATGATGGTCGATGCTGACCCTGAATTGGGCTGGAATACCTCTTTCCCGCTTAGTCAGACACACGCTATCGGAGTGAACATTACTTTTTAAAGCTAACCCTTAATACGTATAAAGAAAGATGAAACGTATATTTACATACATGGTGGCCGGTATGTCCTTGTTCGCCACCTCTTCTTGTTCAGATTTTCTGGATACTGCGCCCTATGATGCCCTCTCTCCTGCTACAACTTGGAAGACGGAGGATGATGCCGCGAAGTTCTTGATTGGTTGTTATGATGGATGGATTGACTATGGAGGTATCCTTTATTGGGATTGCGGTTCTGACTTTGGCTACAACAATTTCCCTTGGGAAGGATATAACAAGGTCGGTAACGGACTCATGGCGGCAGCTGATCCTGGTGTGGATATGTATAGTTTTGGTAAAATCCGTAGCTGCAATGATTTCCTCGCCAATATTGAGAATGTTACGTTCGCAGACGATGCCAAGAAGAAAGATATGGTAGCACAAGTAAAGGTAATCCGTGCCTATCAGTATTTTCAGATGAACTGGAATTATGGCGGAGTGCCCATTATCGAATCTTGGAACTCTTCCGAGGAGGCGATGGTGTCGCGTAGTACCGAAGAAGAAGTGAATAATTTCATTGAAAAAGAATTGGACGAGGCTATTCCCATGTTCCTCAATGACAAGACGGACACTCGCGGTTCTATAGACCGTGCTACAGCTTTGGCTCTCAAGATGCGTCATGCCCTCTATTATGGAGAGTATGAACGTGCTAAGAAGGCGGCTTCGGACATCATGGCTATGGACAAATATAGTTTGGATCCTGATTTCTTGCACATGTTCTCTTTGGCAGGTAAGGATTCTGAGGAAATCATCATGTCCGATCAGCGCATTGAAAACCTGTATGAGAACTGGTTACTGCAAGTGTTGTACAACAACGCTGATGGCGGCTGGTCATCTATAGTACCCACCAAGCAGTTGGTAGATGCGTTCGAGATGGATAATGGGTTGACTAAGGAAGAGGCTGGTGATTACTACGATCCCGCTCACCCATTCGCACACCGTGACCCTCGTATGGCGATGACGGTTGTCTTCCCCGGCATGGATTGGGTGAAGCTGGATGGATCGGTAGAGGTCTTGAACACACTGGAACATTATCTTGAAGATACAAATGGAGATGGTAAGTTGGGTGAGGGTGATGATGAAAACCCGAATCATCCGCTTACAGCAGGTAATGCTTCTCAAACCGGTTTGACATGGGGAAAATACACAATTCCCATGACGCAATATGGTAGTGATCTTTATAATTCCAGTATGTGTGTCATTCTTTTCCGTTATGCTGAGGTATTGTTGAGCTATGCTGAAGCTGAAAACGAGTTGAATGGTCCGTCACGTGATGTCTATACTCAGTTGAATTTGGTTCGTAACCGTGTAGGTATGCCTAACGTGGATGAGGAAAAGTACAACACAAAGGAAAAACTGCGTGAACTGATTCGTCGTGAACGTTCTATTGAATTGGCTGGTGAAGGCTTCCGTCGTGCTGATATTCTTCGTTGGAAAGACAGCGAGGGTAAGATGTTGGCAGAAACTGTATTGAACGGTGACTTGGTGCGTTTCACTGGTATTGTTAACTATGATGAGGAAGATCCTTACATGCGTGCCGTAATCAGTGACGAAACAGAATTGATAGAATCACGTCAATTCAGAACTTACAACCGTTACTTGCCCATTCCGCAAAAGGCCTTGGATTTGAATAAGAATCTGGAACAGAATGACGGATATTAATGTCCTGAATGCTTTTAATATTGCTGTCCTGTAAATAGGAAAGTTTACCGGACAGCAATACCTTTTATCAGCCTATATGAAAGGCTGGATTTGTTGACTACGTGAAGTTGATGGAAACCTGAAAACACAAAGGTCTCTGAATTTTATGAGATACCCATCAGAGACACTTCTAACTTACAGAAAAAAATCAATAAAATATGAAAAAAATATTATTAACCTTATTTGTCGTACTAAGTGTTGCATGTACAGATAGAGTAACAGAGATAGAATCAATGGAAGTTCCAGTAACCCGTACTATGATTGATGAAGTATCATCAACAAACCCTAATTTGATTACAGATTGGGAAAATCTGAACGATATTGTATTATGGAATGGGATTCGTGAACCGACTCCTTGGGCTATTTCTTCGCCTATAGTTTCCAATGTGGATTTTGCTATGGATGTAAAGAAAGAAGATGGTTGGATAATGCTGTGTCATACATTTAAAGCACTGAACGCTTATGAGAATATAAATTATATCATGCTTTATAATAAGTTGACTGGCTTTTTGAAGGTATTTTATTATAATAAAATTGCTAATTCATCTCCTAATGGTGCCTTATGGCATATAAAGTGTCAAAGTGGAATAGGATCTTCCTTTTTCAATTTGAATAATTATTTTGCGTTGCCGGATAATGCCGCTAGTAAGAATACATTTGTAACTTTATCAAACGCATTGGACGAACCTTCTAATGGATTTCAGCTAGGGTGGAATGGATTTGAAATGGAACTTCCTTATACTACCGACTATGCAAAAATGCTTTTCTCCATATCTACGTACAATAAAGCAATAACTTCTTATACATTCTCAGGAACTACTGAAAATAAGATTGAGGGGACTATTGTAAAGACAATGCCGAGTACGAGTAGCATATTAAAGTCTATTTCTACGCTTAGTGGTCAAGGTGCAAAAGGTTTGATAGGAAAGTTTAAAAAGAAGGTGGACGAAGGTTCTGATGCTACTGTTAAGGCTAAATTGGGAACTAAAATAATCAATGCATTGTCCAAAATTTCAACGGAAGGGTATACGTCGGCCTTTCTTGGTGGATTGAAGTTGATTTTTGGTTCAAGTACGGTTACAGAAAAAGAACAAGTGCACTTGACATCCAACGGTACGGTAAATTTAGAAGGAACTTCAATCAATATATCTACAGGGGCTGCTTATCCTATTGGAAATTTAAATTGGTATGATATGACTGGTTTGAATAATTCGGTTAATGGTAGTCAGTATTTAGGTGTATGGACTTTGTCAGATACGCCGACTGTTCGTTTTACTCGGTATTCTATAATAAAGAATGCTAAGAAATATTGGACATCTGGCACTTTATATTCTCCGATGGGGGGTAATATTACTGCAAATGTAAAGATAAATCCTGATTTGGAACCTTATATAACGAGTCGTTCTATTACTACAGAATTGGTTTATTGTGAGAAGTTTGATGGTAAATCCAATTCTTCCTATCCCTTTGGATGTTTTGGAAACAATGAAATTTATTCGGATGACTCCATGAAACTGGTTGAAACCTTGAAAGGAACCGAGAGCATTTCTGCAAGTATTTTGTGTAGTGGTATGCGAGTTCCTGATGGTTATGAACTTTTCTATGACTGGGGTGCTGAACCGAAAGACAATTTTGTGGTAGTTGTAACAGTTAAGTTGTCATATAACTATAACGGAAAGTCACATACGATAGTTTCTTCACGCCCATACAAGGCAAAGTATATTGTAGATGAGTCTTATAATGGGAACCACATTCGTCCTAATAGTAAAGTATATATTGTTAATACAGGAGAATATCTCTTCGAGGATAGAAGAGATCCTGTTTATGAATATTGATATATAGAGATTTCCGGAACGTTCAATGTTAATAGGATTCTTATCTATTGATTGACTTCGAAAATGCATGATAAATCTTGCCTGTTTAAATTTTGTTCTGTGTTCTTTTGGAGGAGATTTAAACAGGCTTTTTAATAAATATGCAAACTGATAAAAAGGTATGAAAAACAAGTTATTTCACGCTTTATGCTTAGCCGCCAGCCTTGCTTTGGCAGCACCTGCCCAGGCGCAGGTAAAGAACGTCTGGAACCCCGACAATCAGGACGGCACATTCACCAATCCCCTGATGTGGGGCGACTGGCCCGACCCGGACGTAATCCGTGTGGGCGATGACTTTTACATGGTATCTACCAGCATGCACTACGTGCCGGGATGCCCCATTGTCAAATCGAAGGATTTGGTCAATTGGGAGATGGTGGGCTATGCCGTGGACCGTTACGACGAAGACCCGAGATACGACATGCAGGGTGGCAATCTCTACCTGAACGGCTCGTGGGCGGCTACGATTCGCCATCACAACGGATTGTTCTATGTGGGTTTCTGCACCCCTTACGGTTGGGGACGCGAGAAGGGAAACTTCTCGATGTGCATCGCCAAAGACCCCAAAGGTCCTTGGGAAAGAGTCATCTTCCCCGAATATCTGTACGACCCGGGACTGCTGTTCGATGACGACGGCAAGGTGTATGTGGTGCACGGACAAGGCACGCTCTACGTGACCGAACTGAACGCCGACGCGCGTTCGGTGAAAGGCGAGAATGTGAAGATATGGACCGACCGCTTCAAGAACGCCCACGAACTGGGAGGAGGCTTCGGCATGGAAGGCTCTCACGTCTATAAAATCAACGGAAAGTATTACATCACCTGCCCGGCGGGAGGAACCGAAGGATGGCAAATCTGCCTGCGTTCCGACAACATCTATGGCCCCTACGAGCACAAGCTGATTATGAACGACGACAGCTCCTATCCCGGCAACGGACTCCATCAGGGAGGTATGGTGCAGCTGAAGAACGGCGACTGGTGGTTCATCATCATGCAGGACAGAGGCGCGATAGGACGCGTGCCGCACCTGGTGCCGGTGAAGTGGGTGGACGGATGGCCCATGCTGGGAGCGGACGGCAAGGACGTGATTACGTACCGGAAGCCTGCGGTGGGCAAGACATCCAAAGTGAAAAGCCCCGCCACCACGGACGAGTTCAATACCCGCACCCTGGGCTTGCAATGGCAGTGGAACCACAATCCCGACAACACCAAGTGGACCTTGGACGAACGCAAAGGCCACATGCGCCTGAAAGCGTCGGTGGCGAAGAACCTGAAAGAGGCGCGCAACACCCTGACGCAGCGTGTGCAAGGACCTTCGTCGGAGGGAACCGTGGAACTGGACGTTACGGGACTGAAAGACGGAAACGTGGCAGGCTTCGGGGTCTTTGAGTTCCCCTACGCATACGTGGCTGTCAGCCAGGAGCAGGGCGCACGGAAAATCATCATGTGCAACGATGACAAGGTGATAGAGACCGTGGAACACTTCACTGGCGATAAAATCTGGATACGCTCGCGCGTGACGGACAAGGACTTTACTGCCAAGTTCTACTACAGCCTGGACGGAGTAAACTTCCGCCCCATCGGGAACGACCTTAAAATGGACCTCGGACTGCCGTGGACAGCCAACCGCTTTGCGCTGTTCAACTTCACGACCTCGGCGCAGGGCGTGGATGGATGTGCCGATTTCAACTGGTTCCGTTTTACCAATAAATAAAGAATTGAAATTTTGTAAGTACGCTATGCCGTAATGGTATAATTAGGCACGGATTTCACGGAATTACACCGTTTTTTCTTTCATGAATCCGTGTATTCCGTGTAATCTCGTGCCTAAAAACAGGTCCTAAGCTACTTGCGAAATTTGTTTTAAATAGAAACAATGATACTAATAAGAAATATCTGTTTATATGGTGCCTTGGGGTTGTCGCTGTTTGCTTCAACCGCTTTTGCCAAGGCGAAAGGGGACAAGACGCTCCGCCGCCCGGTGGAATGGCACGTCTCTGTGAGTGGGGATGACAATGCTTCGGGAACATCCGCTGCCCCTTTGCGGCACATTCAGACGGCCGCCGAAAAGGCGCGACCCGGCGATGTCATCACGGTGCATGCCGGCACTTATCGTGAAAGGGTGGCTCCGCCGTGCGGCGGGGATTCCAAAGAGCGTCCGATAGTTTTTCAGGCTGCCAAAGGAGAAAAGGTGGAGATTAAAGGTTCCGAAGTCATCAAGAACTGGAAAAGACTGGATGAGAAGACGTGGGTGGCCGTTATACCCAACCGCTTGTTCGGAGACTTTAATCCCTATCAAGACACGATTCATGGCGACTGGCTGGAAAGAGGGCAATGGTGCCATACCGGAGAGGTCTATCTGAACGACGTGGCCCTGAACGAGACCGATGCGCTGGAAAACGTACTGATGAACGGCGGGGAGACTCCCCTTTGGTTCTGCAAGGTCGATAAGGAGAACACGTGGATATGGGCCAACTTCTTTCAAGCAAATCCGAATGAGGAGCTGGCCGAAATCAATGTGCGGCAGACGGTGTTCTATCCCCGGAAGCCTTTCGTCAATTATATCACGGTGCGCGGTTTCCACTTGAGCCACGCTGCCACGCCGTGGGCGCCGCCTACTGCCGAGCAGATAGGGTTGATAGGTACCCATTGGAGCAAAGGATGGGTCATCGAAGAGAACGACGTGCGCCACTCCAAATGTGTGGGCATCACGTTGGGAAAATACGGAGACGAATGGGACAACAAGGCCGAATCCGTAGAAGGGTACATCAAGACCACCCAAAGAGCCTTGGACAATCACTGGAACCGTGACTCGGTGGGAAGCCACCTGGTGCGCGGCAATCGCGTCTCCTGGTGCGGCCAGGCAGGCATTGCCGGCAGTCTGGGCGCCATTTTCAGCACGGTGGAGGAGAACGTGGTGCACGACATCAGCCGGCAGAAACTCTTCTGGGGATACGAGCTGGCAGGAATCAAGCTGCACGGAGCCGTGGACGCGGTCATCCGGCACAACCATATCTACCGCACGGAGGGAGGCATCTGGCTCGACTGGATGACGCAAGGCACCCGCATCACCCGCAACCTGCTTCACGACAACGAAGTGCAGGACTTCTCGCTGGAGGTGAATCACGGTCCCATATTGGTGGACAACAACCTCTTCTTGTCAACGGAACTGGCTCAGGTGAAGCTATCGCAAGGAGTCGCTTTTGTGCACAACACGATTGCGTGGAAGATATGGCCGACCGGAAAGGTGGACGAACGCGCCACGCCATACCTGCTGCCCCACGACACCCGGATAGCCGGTTATCATGACTGCCCTTGCGGAAATGTTAGCTACTTCAATAATCTGTTTATCGGCGGGGAAGACCTGTCGGCCTACAAAGATTGCAGCCTGCCGGTACAGTTGAAAGGCAACGCCTTCGATGCGCAGGCGCAATACAAGGTGGTGCAGGATGCGGACGGATGGTATCTGGAGATTGCCCCCTCCCGGGAGTCGGCTCATCGGCAGACGGTCGCCCCGGTGCGTCTGAAGCAACTGCCGGATGCGGTCATTCCGAACCAGCCGTTCGACATGAAAGGGGTGGAGCCGGTATTCGACAAAGATTATGTCGGCAAGATAAGGAACAAACGCAACGGTGTGGTGGCAGGTGCGCTTGTCACTGCCGGGAACGGACAGGTGCGTGTGAAGGTTTACGATAATTAAACAGGTTGAAAAAATTATGATAACAAGTAATGTGAATTTGCGAAGAACGATGGGCGTACTCGTCTGTCTTTTCATGCTGTTCCCCTTGCGGGCGGTATCCAAAGAAGCTGATATCGAGAAGATTTTTGTGGTTTTTAAGACCCATCTGGATATCGGGTTTACGGAATTGTCGGGCAAAGTGACCGACACCTATCACCATCATTTTATTCCGGCCGCGCTGGACCTGACCGAGGCATTGGCAAAAGACTCCCTGTCTTTGCGCTACTCCTGGACCACCGGTTCGTGGTTGATATGGGACTATCTGGAACGGGCCGACGATGATAACCGCCAGCGGATGGAGCAGGCCATCCGCAGGGGCGATTTCGGATGGCACGCCTTGCCCTTCACCATGCAGGTGGAGTTGTGCGACAGTGCTTTGTTGTCGGCGGCGTTCTCCTTGTCCGAGACGCTGGACAGACGTTTTGGCCGAAAGACGATAGCAGCCAAAGTAACCGATGTGCCCGGTGTGACCATCGCTATGATTCCCCTTCTGAAGCAACATGGAATTTCGCTGTTGCATCTGGGCTCCAATCCGGGAGCGGCTGTTCCCGATTTGCCGGAGATATTCCGTTGGAAAGATGCCAAAGGAGCGGGAGTGAATGTGATATACCAGACCGATTACGGCATTCCGTTCCGGATTCCGGGAACGAAGAACCTAGTCATCCTTAATTTTACGCACGACAACCATGGACCGCATTCGCGGCAGCAAGTGGAGAAGTTCTATGCCCGCTTGAACGAGGAATATCCCAATGCCGAGATTCTGTCGGTTTCCATGAACGAGATAGCCAAAGAGATAGAGAAGGTGGAGGCGTCGCTTCCGGTGGTCACCTCCGAATGGGGAGATACCTGGGCGTATGGAACGGCTTCCGACCCTAAGAAAGTGGCGGAGTTCCGTCAGCTGGTGAGACTGCACAACAAATGGCTGGCTGAAGGCAGACTGGTGGCGGGCAGTGAAACTGATTTGCAGTTTGTCGTTCCCTTGTTGTTGGTGGCGGAGCACACTTGCGGATTGGATGTGAAGTCCTATCTGGGCAATTACGACCGCTATGAATTTGACAAGCATCCGGAATTTCTGCAAACGCCGGTGGCGCGATACATAGAGAAGTCGTGGAACGAACAGCGTGCCTATCTGTTCCGGGCCCTGTCGGCTCTTCCGGCCGACCTGGAACGGGAAGCTCTGGAGGCTTTGACCGAACTGACTCCACGCGAGACGTCGGCTGAAGGCATGCGCAGCACCACCAAGAGAAACCTGGAAACCAAGTATTTCAAGATTGGCTTTGATTCCGCCACCGGAAGCATCTGCTCGTTGGTGGACAAGAGAAGCGGCAAGCAGTGGGCAGACGCTTCGCACCTGTGGGGAGAGTTGGCCTATCAGATTTATTCAGGAGAGGATTTTGCCCGATTCATAGGCAGCTATTGCCCTAAGAACCCGTCCGGCTGGATGCTGGCGGATTACGGCAAACCGGGGTTGGACAAGTTGTCGCTGAAAAACGAAATCGCCAATTATATGGTCGATGACTTCCGTATGCTGAAAGACAAGCGCGGCGTGTCTGTTGACATCCACCTGGCGTTGAAGGCCGAAGGCGCTCTGTATGGCGCGCCGCGGAAAGCGATTATCCGTTACTCTTTCCCGAACGATAAGCCGGAGATTCATGTGGAGCTGAATTGGTTCGACAAGGCTAAGAACAGAATACCGGAGGCTGTCTGGTTCTCTTTCCACCCGATGCTGCCGTCGGCCAAGATGTATGTGGATAAGATGGGGACGAAGGTGGACGTGCAGCAGGTCGTTTATAACGGCGCGCGTACCATTCATGGAGTGACGGACAATGTCTCGATGCAAAATGCGGAGCATCAGCTCTGCGTCCGTCCGCTGGATGCCTGCCTGGTGCAATTCAATAAGCGGAACATGCTGGCCTTCGACAATGAAGTGGCCGATCCGGAAAAGGGCATGAACTTCTGCCTGCTGAACACGTTGTGGGGCACCAACTATCCGCAATGGTTTGGAGATGACATGAAGTATCGGTTTGTCCTTTCCTTTTAATTTGAAAATCGAATATGAAGTTGTCGGAACTGCCCGATGACTATGAAGAGCTGCTGGCACCGCACCGCCAGGAGCACGGGCGAATGTTCAACCGCATGCAGCTTGATTGGGGATGTGCGAAGGAGTGGGCGGAGACACCGACCGAGAAGCTGCTGGAGGGTTCGGCCCGGCAAGGAGTCACCCCTCTCTTCCTGGAGCAAGTACAGGCGATGGGACGTTATCTGCTTATCTCCTCTTCGGGCAAGTATGTGCCTGCCTTGCAGGCCACTCGCCTGAAGGGCGTACGCCTGTATGGCGGACATACGCTGGACATTGCCTGGAAGGAGGGTAAAGTGGTGAGCGCGACTTTGCTGGCGGGTAGCGATGAAGAGGTGGTATGCGTCAATGGCAACCGGGAAAAGACCCTGAGACTCCGAAAAGGAGAGAAATACACCTTGTAACCGATTCAGGTGTTTTTGTTTGAGGAGTTATCGGGAGTTGGAAGGAGTAAAGGAGTCAAAGGCCCATCGTTTCGCTTAGGTGAAACGAAATATCGGCCTCCGACTCCCGATAACTCCTTTTAAAAAAACGTGTGGAAGAATAAAATTTTTTCCTTATTCCTTTTTATGAGTGAGGGTAAATCCTTATTTTCGTGTCATAAAGACGAAATAGATAATATACGTGGCTGTTATGAAGCAAAAAAATATTCCATGGGAACTGATAATCTCTAAATTCAAACAGGAAATATCAGAGGAGGACAATGCCGAATTGATGAGTTGGGCGGCTGATCCTGAATGTGGAGCTCTATTGGAAGACTTGAAAGTGTTGTGGCAGAAAATACAATTGAAATCAAGCAATTATACGCCTGATAAGGATTATTATTGGAAGGAACTTTCACGTAGGATGAACAAGGCCGAACAAGAGGAGAAGGCGGTGCCTGTAAGAAAAGCGGTGCGCTTTCGGTCTCTATATCGCTATGCCATGGCGGCTTGCATGGTGCTGGCTATCGGAATGTCCTATTATTTGGGAGTTGCCGTTAAGGAGAAAAGCCATATCGAGCAGGTATATACCTGTATGAGCGGTAAGTCAAGAATATCTTTGCCTGATGGGTCCAATGTTTGGTTACATGCCAATACGACGTTGATCTGTAGCGATGATTTTGGGGGGCGGGAGCGCCTGGTTAAAATGTCCGGTGAGGCCTATTTTGAAGTGGTAAAAGACGAGAAAAAAAAGTTTGTTGTGCAAACCGAAGGAATGCAGGTCCTGGTGCATGGCACTAAGTTCAATGTAGGGGCTTCAGCACAGGACAAAGAGAGCAGGGTGAGTCTTGTTGAAGGCTCCGTCTCTTTGAAAACCTCTTCCGAGGAGGTCTTCTTGAAGCCGGGAGACATTGCGGTGTATGATAAAGAGAACAACCGGTTGGCAGTTGCGGCCGGAGATGTGGAATTCGATAGGTTGTGGATGAAAGACAAACTGATAATCTCCAACGAATCGTTGGGGGATGTTTGCCGTTTCTTGTCCAGATGGTATGATGTGGAAATTCATGTGGAAGATGGACTGAAGAGCAGGTATCAATATACCTTTACGTTGCGTGACGAGCCATTGGAAGAGATACTGCGCCTGATGTCGCGCATCAATCCGATAGCCTACAGCTTTGACGAGGACAACGTGCTGACAATATCGGCCGGTTCGGCCGGCAAGTAAGCCGTGTGGCTTAGATATCCTCAGAAAAGATAGCTGTATCGCTCTTTCAAGAAGCTTTTGATACGTTTCAAGGCTTTGGTGATTTGTGCCTCTACGGTTTTTATGGAAATATCCATTTCATCGGCTATCTCCTGATTGGTATATTCTTTTTCGCGGCTGAGCAGAAAGACCTGTCGGCATTTGTCGGGCAGGGTGCAGATGGCTTCCTGAATCAGGTGGTTCAGCTCTTCGGCTTCGAGGGATGAGGTGGCCTCACCGCAAGAAACGTCGCCTGCGAAGTCCAGCGGGAGGGTTTGTTTACGGTCGCGCAGAAAGTTCAGGCAGCGGTTGCGTGCCGCTTGAAACAGATAAGCTTTTAAAGACAGGGTCAGGTTGATTTGGCTGCTATGTTCCCATAGGTACATGAAAATATCAAGAACGAGTTCTTCTCCTTCTTGTGTGCTGTCCAAGTATAGATGAACGTATCGGCAGAGTGGTACAAAATAGCTGTCGAACAAGTATTTAAAGGCCCGTTCATCTTTGGATTGTATGAGCTTTAAAAGTAAAATGTCATCCGTAACCATCTTGATATTATGAATAATAATAGCAGGAACTATCAGCAGATGCAGGGGGGCACAGGATGCTGCTCAGGCAACCGGAAAAGGGTTTCTGCAAGTGAAGACTTCTTGACTTGATAGTTATTTTCGAATATGGCAAACTTCATCGCTTGTTCTGTTGGTTTGCAAAGATGCTATTTTTTTCTCAGAATGTTGTCAAAATATCACTATTATTTGCATTCTTTCCCACGGATTTTTGCAGATTTTGTATTTGCTGGAGATTATCCAAAAAACTTGTTGTTGCTTGTATAATGATAGATTTTAGGCACGGAATTACGCGGATTTCACGGATGAATCAAGAAGAAAACCGTGTAAAACCGTGAAATCCGTGCCTAAAAGAAAGCATAACGAAAGTATCCATCCTCTCTCCCCTCCCTACGGGGGAGGGGTCGGGGGAGAGGCTCCTTATTTCGTGAACAGCAGCTCCCTATACTTCGGCAGCGGCCATATCTCGTCATCGATTTCCATCTCAAGATGGTCGATGTGGTCGCGGATGCTTTCCAGGTAAGGGCGTACCGTTTCTTCGTAGGCGAAGGCCTTGTCCTTATAGTTATCTTTGTGGTTGGCTATCCGGCGGGCTTCGGTCATTTCGCGCACTTGCACCTTGATGGCGGTGACACGTTTGGATATCTCGCGCACCAGCTCCTTGCGGTCGGCGCTGAGCGTTTCATACTCTTCGGGAGAGAACGTCTCGCGCAGTCCGCGCAGATTCTCCAGCAGGCGGTTCTGGTAGATGACGGCGGTCGGCACGATGTGATTGATGGCGAGGTCGCCCAGTACGCGGCTCTCTATCTGCACCTTCATGGTATATTTCTCCAGTTCCACTTCCAGGCGGCAGGCCAGTTCGGTCTCGTTGAAGACCCGTTCGCCGATGAGGACGGAGCGCGACTGGTCGTCCATATAGTGCGTCAGGGCTTCGGGAACGTGGCAGATGTTAGTCAGTCCCCGGCGGGCGGCTTCCTGCTTCCACTGTTCGGAGTAGCCGTCGCCCTCGAAGCGGATGGGTTCGGAGGCGATGATGGTCTCTTTCAGGATGCGGAAGATGGCTTCGTCCTTGCCTACGCCCTCTTCCATCAGTTTGTCGATGGAGACCTTGAATTCGTTCAGTTGGTTGGCCATGGCGGCGTTGATGGCGATCATGGCGGCGGCGCAGTTGGCGGAGGAGCCGG
Source organism: Bacteroides sp. (assembly GCF_029057325.1). GTDB lineage: Bacteria > Bacteroidota > Bacteroidia > Bacteroidales > Bacteroidaceae > Bacteroides. The sequence goes on from NZ_JAICZW010000143.1 coordinate 23,406, forward strand.
CGGCACGGAACTCAAAGCGGTTACCGGTGAAGGCGAAGGGCGACGTGCGGTTGCGGTCGGTGGTATCCAGCAAGATTTCAGGAATACGTCCGATGCCCAGCTTCAGGGTTGTCTTCTCTTCCGATGTCATTTTGCTGCTGCTTATCTGGCGCGCTATCTCGTCGAGGATGGAAGAGAGCTGTTTGCCCAAGAAGATAGAGAGGATGGCGGGCGGAGCTTCGTTGGCACCCAGACGGTGGCTGTTTCCGGCGCTCATGATGGAGGCACGCAGCAGGTTCTGGTTCTTATAGACCATCATCAGCACGTTCACCAGGAAGGTGAGGAACAGCATGTTCCCTTTCGGATTCTTGCCCGGGGCAAAGAGGTTGACGCCCGTATCGGTGCAGAGCGACCAGTTGTTGTGCTTGCCCGATCCGTTCACGCCGTTGTAGGGCTTCTCGTGCAGCAGCACGGCGAAGTGGTGCTTGCGGGCGATGCGTTTCATCAGGTCCATCACCAGTTGGTTGTGGTCGTTGGCCAGGTTGGCGTTCTCGAAGATGGGTGCCAGCTCAAACTGGTTGGGGGCCACTTCGTTGTGGCGTGTCTTGACCGGAATGCCCAGCTTGTGGCATTCAATCTCCAGCTCTTTCATGAAGGCGGTGACGCGCGGCGGGATGGAGCCGAAGTAGTGGTCTTCCAGCTGTTGGTCTTTGGCGGAGGAGTGTCCCATCAGGGTGCGTCCGGTCAGGCAGAGGTCGGGCCGGGCGTTGTAGAGTGCCGAGTCAACAAGGAAGTATTCCTGTTCCCATCCTAAGTTGGTATAGACGCGCGTGATGTTCTTGTCGAACAGCTGGCACACGTCTGTCGCGGCCTTATCCACGGCAGCCAGTGCCTTGAGCAGCGGGGTCTTGTAGTCGAGCGCTTCGCCGGTGTAGGAGATGAAGATGGTGGGAATACAGAGCGTGGTGTCCACGACAAAAGCAGGCGAGGAGACATCCCATGCCGTATAGCCGCGTGCCTCGAAGGTGTTGCGGATGCCGCCGTTGGGGAAGGAGGAGGCGTCCGGCTCCTGCTGGATGAGCAGTTTGCCTGAGAAGCGTTCAATCACTTCCGTGCCTTCGCCGAATTCGATGAAGCCGTCATGCTTTTCGGCGGTTCCGTCCGTCAGCGGCTGGAACCAGTGCGTGTAGTGGGTGACGTTGAGTGATTTGGCCCAACTCTTCATGCCGTTGGCTATCAGGTCTGCCATTTCGCGGTTGATGGGGATGCCCTTTTCGATGGCGTTGGTCACCGCCTTATAGGCTTCGCGGGGCAGGTACTCCTGCATCTTCTTGCGGTCGAAGACATGGCTGCCGTAGTAGTCGGACAGTTTGTTTGAAGGAGGAGTCACTTCAAGAGGTTGCCTGTTGGCAAGTTCTTGCAAAGCAAAAAAACGCATTTTTGACATATTGGTCTTTCCTTTTATTGGTTGTTGGGCGCAAAAATACATGTTTTTTCAGAACTACCCCCTCTTTTTAGGGGGTATTCTTCCAGAAAAGTGGTGTTTTTTTAGAGAAGTACCCCTAAAATGGGGATTCCTTCTTAGAAAAATGCTTTTTTAGGAAAATGTCACGGGGAGGTTTCTAACTCCTAAGCCGGCTTGTCGGCTGATAACTCCTTTTAACTCCCGATAACTCTTAAGAACAGAAATATTCGCAGGATATTTCTGTTCTACTATAAAAGAATCCTTATATTTGTCGTTGTTCAAAATAGATTTGCCGTTGAAGCGTTCGTTATTTATAGGGTTGCTGGTTTGCCTTCTGCTTCCTATCACCCGGGAGGCGGCGGCCGGTCGTGTCTTTTATCCGAAGGACAAGTATGCGAGTGTGGCAGATTCCATTATGGAGAAGGTCATCTTTTTCGCACCTTTCTATGAACGCATTGTGGAGAGTTATAAGGCGGAACTTTATATCAAGGGGCGGGTGCATATCCATAAGAAGAACCATTTACTTCGTTATATCCCTTCCATGTTTCGTCCCCAAAAAGGAGTGGATGAGTATATGATGGAAACCTACAACGACTTGCACTTCACCGCCCCCAACATCTACGACCAGAAAGTGAAGGCAAGTGTCGGCACCGCTTCCGAATTTTGGGAGATGGACGGGCGTTTGCCCGAGTATTTTCACGTTAATATCTACTCTTCCACCTTGTTATACGATAAATTGCTCTCTCCTTTGGCTTCCAACGCGAAGAAGTTCTACACCTATCGGCTCGATACGGTGATGGGGGAGAGCCACAACCTCCGGTATAAGATACGCTTTATCCCCAAAAGCAAGAGCTTCCAATTGGTGGGCGGCTATCTGATTGTCAGCGACCATGTGTGGAGCGTGCGTGAGATGCGTTTTTCGGGTCGCAATGAGATGGTTCGGTTCAATAATCTGGTGAAGATGGGTGACGTGGGAAGTTTGGATGAGTTCCTTCCGCAACGATACTATATGGAGGCTGTTTTCCGTTTTTTGGGCAATGTGGTGGATGGCAGCTATGAGGCGGTGCTCGATTATAAAGACATCATCCAGTCACGGCCCGACCACACGCGGAAAGCTTCGGCAAAAAGCAAGTATGATTTGTCCGACTCATATACGTTGCGTGCCGATACGAATGCCTTTCAGCGCGATATCGCCTATTTCAACACGTTGCGCCCCATCCCGTTGACTCCGCACGAAGACACGTTGTATCAAGATTATTTCTTGCGTCGCGACACGCTGGCCCGACAGAAGAAGGCGAAAAGCAAAAGCCAGGAGTTTTGGGGGCAGATTGGCGATGCGTTGGTCAGCCGTTATACGCTGAACCTCGACAAGTTGGGCAGTGTGCGTTGCTCGCCGTTGATCAATCCGTTCTTGTTGAGCTATAGCGGCAAGCGTGGCTTCTCTTATCGGCAGGAGTTCAAGTACAGCCGTTTTTACAGGGGCGACAGGCTTTTGCGCATAGTTCCCCGGGTGGGCTACAACTTCAAGGACAAGGAGTTCTATTGGCGGGTGAGGTCCGACTTCGGCTATTGGCCCCGCAAACGGGCGGCGTTGCATCTGGAGTTTGGTAACGGCAACCGCATTTACAGCAGCAGGATATTGGACGATTTGAAGGCCATCCCCGACAGCCTTTTCGACTTCAACCAGATACACCTGGACTACTTCAAGGATTTGTATCTGAATCTCCGTCACAGTTGGGAGATTGTCAACGGACTGACGTTGGACGTCGGAGTGTCTATGCACAGGCGTACGGAAGTGAACCGTTCCAAATTTGTGCTGAATGACCCCACTATACCGCCGGTGACGACTGTCGGTCCCGGCATTCCTTCGTTTTTCCCTGATTTCGATCCGGGAATCTTGAATAAGTTCCGCCCTGTTTACAATAGTTTCGCTCCCCGCATCCGCCTTTCCTGGACTCCGGGGCAGTATTATTATATGAATGGCGACCGTAAGGTCAATCTTCATTCCAAATATCCTACCGTTTCGGTGGATTGGGAGCGGGGTGTCAAAGGAATGTTTCGCAATAGCAACTCGTATGAGCGCATCGAGGTGGATTTGCAGCAGCGGATTTCTTTGGGATTGATGTGCGGCCTCTATTGGCGTTTGGGATGGGGCGAGTTCACCAAGCAGAAAGAGCTTTACTTTGTAGATTTTGCCAATCTGCGGCGCTCCAATCTTCCGTTGGGCTGGAGTGACGACATCGGAGGGGTGTTCCAGCTGCTCGACGGTCGTTGGTACAACTCTTCCCGGAAATACCTTCGTGGTCATGTCACGTACGAAGCCCCCTTTCTGCTGCTTCGTCATCTGATGAAATACACACAATATGTGCTGAACGAGCGTTTGTATCTGAATGCGCTCGTTGTGCCTCATTTGAAGCCCTATATAGAGGCAGGCTATGGCATTGGTACGCACATCTTCGATTTCGGTCTGTTTGTCAGCTTCGCCAATTGGAAATATCAGGAGTTGGGCTGTAAGTTCACATTCGAATTGTTCAACCGTTGAACAAGGCACTCTTTTCCCCCTCCAGGCTGTCCGCGAACTTCTGTTATGCTTTCTTTCAGGCACGGATTCCACGGATTTACACGGTTTTCTTCTTTAACTGAACCGTGTAAATCCGTGGAATCCGTGCCTGAAATCATAAAAAAAATGTAATCGCCAACAAGGTTTTCGGACAGCCTTCCCCGAAAAAATGTTTGGAAACTTTTTGTGGTGCTTTCTTTTCTAAGCCGACTTGTCGGCTGATAACTTCTTTAATTTCCTTAAATAAAAGTCGTTGGCACTGAAATATTTATTTTGATGGAAATGTTCTTGTTTCGTGGAATTTACGTATTTTTGTGTATCTATTGTGAGTCTTATATGATAAGGTTGGACAAATTAAAGAATTATATAAAGGTATCTTTTTAATAATGAAAGCAATAAATAATTGGGCAATAAGGAATAAACACTATTTTTTATCTATATCATGGCTGATTTTAATAGTGTTGTTTACATATACTCCATTAGTACATCATGTTTTGAAGATTAATGATGTTCCATTTGTAGATGAGTATTGTAACAATCAGTAGTGTGGTATTTCATTGCTTGTCAATTTGGGATTGTTATTAATGGTGGTATTTGATTATATTGGTGCAGGTAAACATTCAACAACAAAATTATTATTACTTGTTCTATGTGCAGTATTTGTTGTGTTTGGAATTTATTTGCATACAGGAGCATTTGTGGCAGAAGAATTATCTCAGTATATTTGCCCGATAAGTAATGATAACTTTTCATTGTTCTTGCATGTTTTCTTCTTATTCATATTATTTTATTATATAAAAGTGGAATCTATGGAGGAGCAAAAAGCAGAAACTATAGTTATACAAGAAGAATATTAATGAATATGGAAACTGTTTATTTTTTAATTATACTGCTTGCTGTTGTTGTAATATACGCATACTTCAACATTATATCTGGAAAACAGGAGTTTGTTCAATGTGTTGAAGCGGGCCCTACATTGGCAATAAATGCTAAGAGGTTGAAGGAACTTTCTTTCTATGATAGACATCGAACTATACAAAAATCCGATGGACAAGAAATTGACACATCTGGAATGATACGGATTGTTGTAAAAGGAAATTGTATGAGGCCTAAAAATATTGAATCTGGCGCACAACTTTTGGTTAAGAAAATAAATGAAAAGGAATCTATATGCAACCAGATTAAGAAAGGAGACATCCTGTTGATTTATTTATCGGATAATGATATTTATAAAATACGAGTATTTGATAGGTATGAAGGGGAAGACTTAGTTACCTATCGTTATGATGATAATGGAAGAAGACAAGATTCATCTCGAAATCATAAAGAATCAAGTATTATAGGTATCGTAAAATATAGATTATAACTATATATAATTCAAAGAGGAAGCCGAAAAAGAAGCACCCCAAAAAGTTCTATCCAACTTTGGGGTGCTTCTTTTTTTAACCTTTGTATTTAAACAGATGACTGCAGATTTTATCTGACTGATTTACAGAAAAGAATAATCTGTGCTTATCTGTTTAATCAGTGTTATTTGTATGCCATGATGAATTTGCCAAACCTTAGCATCGTGGTGGTTTCAGCTATATCAAAGCGGTTTCGGCTGCACCAAGGTACAGCCCTACAATGATAATGAATACACTATACATCTCACGATAAGTAAAATGCTAATCAGCTGATATATAAGGTGATATCCTGTCTTTTTAACGTACGTTTAATGAACACCAGTTTCAAGCTTTTACAAAGTGCGCTCAAAAAGCTAAAAACAAGAAGATTTTAACTGATTTACACATATCTCATATACTGCTGATATTCGGCATTATACACTTATCACCATTCCTCATTAGAAACATTTTTTTATCAAACATTTTGCCATTACAAAAAACGTATTTATATTTGCGTTCATTAAACGTACGATTAAAAAACACTTTTTTATTTCTAATACGTTCGTTTATAGTTTCTTACCCTAAGGTAATGAACAGTTACAGAGAATCAGTGGACAAGAGGGGCATAAAGCTTGTAGTATTTCATATAGAATGCCCGCAAGTGATTGGATTACAGTTATATACTGAGAGTTCAAAGCCCCGAAGGAACGCCCTTTCCTATAGATTCCCCATTCATAAAAAGGCAGATGGGAGCGCCTTATACACTCGTTGGCTTGTTCACCGCAAGGAGGTGTGTCAAAACGAAAAGGAACCGACATAATAGATTTTAGGCACAGATTAACGGATTTTACGGATTAGTCAAGAAGAAAACCGTGTAAATCCGTGTAATCCGTGTCTAAAAGAAATAATAAATCTGAAATCATAAATCATAAATCTCCCCATGTCCCTTTTAGAAGACTCCCTCGCCCTCCAGCGTGCCGCACACGAACTGATGTGTTTGGGCAT
>NZ_JAICZW010000144.1 GCF_029057325.1 Bacteroides sp.
TATCAGACGCCCTCATCCTCTATGCCGACGAGAACCGGAGATCGCAAGTGGTCATCAATCTGCTGAAAAATGCCATACAAGCCATCGAGTCGGAAAAAGACCGGAAGAAAGAGGGAGAAATCGGCATCCGCGCCTACTGCAACGAAGCCGAAGCCGTGCTGATAGAGATATCCAATAACGGCCCTGCCATCCCCGGCGACATTGCCGAACATATATTCGTCCCCTTCTTCACCACCAAAGAGGGCGGCAGTGGCATCGGGCTAAGCATTTCCCGACAAATCATGCGCCTATCGGGCGGCAGCCTATCGTTGCTTCCTGCCAAAGAGACCACTTTTGTCTTGAAATTCAATTGAACAAACAACCATTATTTTTTGTTGTACAAAAAATGTTATATACCAAAGAAAATCTCATTTAACCAACTAACACACTAATTATGTTGTTCACAGCAGGAAACATACTACTTGTAGGCTCTATCCTACTCTTTGTCAGCATTCTTGTCGGCAAGACCGGCTATCGTTTCGGAGTACCCGCATTGTTGCTTTTCCTTGTCGTCGGCATGCTGTTCGGCAGCGATGGTCTGGGCTTACAGTTCCACAATGCCGAGGAGGCGCAGTTCATCGGTATGGTGGCGCTCAGCATCATCCTTTTCTCCGGTGGCATGGATACCAAATTCACGGAAATAAAACCCATCCTCACCCCCGGCCTCCTCTTATCCACGGTCGGGGTATTGCTCACCGCCCTCTTCACCGGACTATTCATCTGGTGGCTGTCGGGCATGAGCTGGAACAACATCCACTTCCCGTTGATGACCTCCCTGCTGCTTGCAGCCACCATGTCGTCCACCGATTCCGCTTCCGTCTTCGCCATCCTGCGCTCGCAGAAAATGAACCTGAAGCACAACCTCCGGCCGATGCTGGAGTTGGAAAGCGGTAGCAACGACCCCATGGCATATATGCTCACCATCGTACTGATACAGCTCATCCAGTCGTCGGGCATGGGAGCCATCGACATCGCAAGCTCATTCGCCATACAATTCCTGGTCGGTGCCGCCGCCGGCTATCTGCTCGGGAAGCTCGCCATTCTTATGCTGAATCGGCTGAACATCGACAATCAGGCGCTTTACCCCATTCTGCTGCTCTCTTTCGTCTTCTTCACGTTCTCCATCACCGACCTGCTGCATGGCAACGGTTATCTGGCCGTCTATATCGCCGGAATGATGGTGGGCAACAACAAAATCATGTACCGGAAGGAAATCTATACATTCATGGACGGACTGACATGGCTCTTCCAAATCATCATGTTCCTCTGCCTCGGCCTGCTCGTCAATCCCCACGAAATGCTGGAAGAGGCTACGATTGCCCTGCTCATCGGCGCCTTCATGATTGTCATCGGACGTCCTTTGAGCGTTTTCCTCTGCCTGCTTCCCTTTGGCAAGAAAATAACCTTCAAATCACGGCTGTTCGTGTCGTGGGTAGGGCTGCGCGGCGCGGTGCCCATCATCTTCGCCACTTATCCGGTAGTGGCGAACGTGCCCGGCGCACATGTCATCTTCAACATCGTATTCTTTATAACCATCGTCTCTTTGGTCATCCAAGGCACTACCGTTTCAAAGGTGGCCCGGCTGTTGGGCCTCTCCACTCCGCTGGAAAAGACAGGAAACGATTTCGGCGTGGAACTGCCGGAAGAGATTGACACCCGCCTGTACGACATGACCATCACACAAGAAATGCTGGATAAGGCAAGTTCGTTGAAAGACATGAATTTTCCCCAAGGCACATTGGTAATGATTGTAAAGCGCGACAACAAGTACCTCATCCCCAACGGCACGTTGAAACTGCACATCGGCGACAAGCTGTTGCTGATTTCCGAAAAGGAACAGGAACAGTAAAGGAATGATGCCGGAAAAGCCCCTATTATACATTGGTCCGGCAGACACTTGCGTTCAGCATGACAGACACAAGTGTCTGCCGGCTCAAACACAAGTGTCTGTCATGCTGGACACAAGTGTTTGTTAAACGCTGATACACAATTACTCAGACGCGTCTTCTTTATTCTTCAGGATATCCAGGCACCTCAGTAGTTGAGGCATGTTCAAAGCATCCTTTATGGGAGATTTCCAGTAGATTCTGGATGTCCAGGCAAACGTCCATGTACGCTGTTCCTGAGGCAAAGTCTTCAGGTGCTTTATGATTCTCTTTTTGGTAGTCCACCCCAGAAAGAACGGATGATTATATTTAGAAGCGTTTATCAATCGCCCTATGATGCGATAATCTCTCTTTAAGTCCGAAGCCAGTTCATCGAAGCTGTCATACCCTTTTCTATACGGAATAGCATAAAAATAGACCTGAACATGAATATCGCTCTCCATATCTTCAGGCAGCATCCAGGTCTGGCCCTTATTATGACTTGCCGTTATCTTGATGTCACGAAGGTTTATCAGAGAGGCACCCGATTCACGGTTGGGCGGAATGGATGATTTGACTTCCAGCTTAATGCCCGATTTTCCAATCATAACGTCCCAGCCCGGGTCAGGAGTCTGAAAATCATCGGTCCTGATTTCGTCATAGTCGGTTATCGGAAGCGCGGTATGCGCACGCAGATATGCCACGAGGGCATTTTTTGCCACATCGCCCATATATATGTTGTCAAGAAGCTCAATCGGAGTTCTCGAATACATCAAAGTTTGATACGTATAACTGAATTTCTTTGCTGTATTTATCATTGTCTTCTCGACCACTTCATCCGTCACCGGAAGAGCTAAAATATCAGATTCTACCATACACCCTATATCATTTTATCCAATTTCCGTTCGATATACTCCCGCTGGGACGCCGTGAGCCCATATTTATCATATAATTCCTCATCTGCCCACGATTTGGTGAAATCCTGCACAGGAACAAACCTGTAAGTCTTTTTAGGACAGGCCTGGGTTATCTTGATGGCAGACACCAATACCCTGAAAAACTTCGTCTTCATATACGACATGAAATTCGCAGCCTCTTCTGCAGAAGGAAACTTCGCATATAAATAAGACTGGGAACAGACAGAATGCTTAGGAGCCAATTCGGGATAGCCCAACACCATCCTATCATTGCCCGAACCACCCGAACAGGGGACAAAGACCTTGTCGCAATCTATGTCCGGCACATTCTTCCTGATTTGTGCCACGCTGCAATACTCGATTTTCCGATGCAGCTTCTCGATGTGATAGAGCAGGACATCATGTTCCTCACTCCCATTTTCATAAACACAGAACGGAGTCTTGACACTTGTCCGCGGATTGGACGGAATGCCGAAAGGCGTATCTGCCGAAATAAGTTTATCTACATATTCCGCCCCCTCCCTCATCGACAGGCTATAAACCTGCTTTACAATGCTGTTGAGCATCGGGTCGCGAATTAAGATATCAAAATCATCCAAATCACGGCTCAGCGTTTCTTCCTTCCCATCCTTGTATATCGTATATTCGCACCGGCTGCGCGGAGCGTTCTTATCCTTCAGATAGTAGCAGATACCTCCTTTAATCTCCACATTCAAGAAGATGTCACGACTGTCGGCATAGACAACCATACGCTTCACTTGACCGGACGTCAGCATGCTTCTCCTGAAATCGCCTAACAAGTTGTCCCTGCCGGCAGAGAACCAGCTTGCCTTGATCACCAACGAAGAAACGGAGCTTGTTATCCGATCGGCCATCTTGCAAAAATGCTGATAAATGGGGGCATCATTATTTCCGCCGGCACCGCCTTGGTCTTGATAAGGCGGGTTTCCCACCACGTAGCCGAACGTGACTCTATCGGCACCGCCGGGAAAAGCAGCCTCCGGTTTCAATCCATCCATCTGCCAAATGTTCCATGAGATGATTTCCGCAACTTTTCTTAATATCTTGGTTTCCGGATAACGAGAGAACCTTTGGTAATAGTATTCCCAAAATGAGAATAAGATGTTTTCTCTGGCAATCAGCAGATTGTCGCCTTGCAATTCAAAGCCATAAGAGTGCTCGACAGCTTTTATCGCCCACTTCAACCAGTCGGCCTCCGAATCCACATGCTCATTTATCACACGGATTTTTCTATCGATGAGCCCTATTCTTTCTGCCGGTTCAATCCTCTTGCCAGTAGTAGTATCATAGCGGCTCACTAAATAAGGCGCCTCTCCACAGGTGATTTCAATCACCGGATTCAAGACATAATCTTTCCATGACTTACCGGTTGGGAACGCTATTTTTTCTTTTGTGGCATGCCAACCACGTTTCGTTTCAACGTTGA
>NZ_JAICZW010000145.1 GCF_029057325.1 Bacteroides sp.
TAACTGGTCGAAGACGATGACGAGCTCTCTGAATATGCCAGTCACCCCGCACAATACGAGGCTTACAAGAGTGGCAAGGCCAAGCAGGACTTCTTGGCGGATGTGGAAAAACGCCGTGCCGAGCGCGACAAGTCGCCGCTGGACGATGCCAAACCCAAAACGCTTACCGTACAGGTGGATGGCCAGGCCTATCGCGTGACGGTGGCTTACGGCGATATCGATTTGCCGGCATCGGCTACTGAGAAAGTAACCTCACCCGTAGGCGAAGGTCAGGATGTGCCCGCTCCGTTGGAAGGCAAGTTCTTCCTCACCAAGAACACGCAAGAGACTCCGGTTAAAGTAGGCGACAAAGTGAAGAAGGGTGACTTGCTCTGCTATATCGAAGCCATGAAGACGTACAATGCCATTCGCGCCGACTTTGACGGAACGGTAGTGGCTATCTGCGTGAATTCGGGTGACTCTGTATCTGAAGATGATGTATTAATGAAGATTGGATGATGGAAGAAATAATTGAAAAACTCTATGAAATGACGGCATTCAGCAACATCATTGCCGAGCCGTCATTCCTCGTGATGTATGCCATTGCTTTTGTCCTGCTTTATTTAGGTATCAAGAAGCACTACGAACCGCTGTTGCTGGTGCCCATCGCTTTCGGTGTGCTCATTGCCAACTTTCCCGGCGGTGATATGGGTGTGATTCAGGCGGATGAGCATGGAATGGTCATGGTGAACGGGGTGCTGAAGAACATCTGGGAGATGCCGTTGCACGAAATTGCGCACGAACTCGGGCTGATGAACTTCATTTATTATATGTTGATTAAGACGGGCTTCTTGCCGCCTGTCATCTTTATGGGTGTGGGCGCAATGACCGACTTCGGTCCGATGCTCCGCAACTTGCGTCTTTCCATCTTTGGCGCGGCTGCCCAGTTGGGTATCTTTACGGTACTGCTTTGTGCTGTGCTGATGGGCTTTACGCCGAAAGAGGCAGGTGCGTTGGGCATTATCGGTGGTGCCGATGGTCCGACGGCCATCTTTACGACCATCAAGTTGGCTCCCCATCTGTTAGGTCCGATTGCCATTGCCGCTTATTCGTATATGGCATTGGTTCCGGTGATTATTCCGTTGGTGGTGAAGCTGTTCTGCACCAAGAAGGAGTTGATGATTAACATGAAGGAGCAAGAGAAGCTTTATCCTTCGAAGACGGAGATTAAGAACCTGCGCATATTGAAAATCATCTTCCCGATTGCGGTGACTACAGTGGTGGCCTTGTTCGTGCCTACGGCGGTGCCTTTGATTGGTATGTTGATGTTCGGTAACTTGATTAAGGAGATTGGTTCCGATACCAGCCGTCTGTTCGATGCGGCCTCCAACAGCATTATGAATGCGGCTACCATTTTCTTGGGATTGAGTGTGGGTGCCACGATGACGAGTGCCGCGTTCCTCAACTGGACAACCATCGGCATCGTGATTGGCGGTTTCCTGGCATTTGCTTTGTCCATTACGGGCGGCATTTTCCTGGTGAAGCTGTTCAACTTGTTCAGCAAGAAGAAGATCAATCCGCTGATTGGTGCTACAGGGCTGAGTGCCGTTCCGATGGCAAGCCGTGTCTGCAACGACATCGCCACGAAGTATGATCCGAAAAACCATGTGCTGAACTATTGCATGTCCAGCAATATCTCCGGTGTCATCGGTTCGGCTGTTGCGGCAGGCGTGCTGATTTCATTCTTGGGATAAAAAGACTATTCCCCTATTGTAACAATAAGAGGTCGCACTATTATAGTGCGGCCTCTTGTCGTTCTTGATAGAGTGGGAGTTTATTTTATTTTTCCGCTTCTATCTTCAATTCTTCCCCTTGCTTCAGCGTGTAGGGCTTTCCATAGACCTGTATATCCAGTCCGTTGCCTGCTGTGAGTTTGATTTTTATTTCCTTTTCTACTTGTATGCGGAGCGTGTTTGCCCGGAAGTTCACCTTGAACGAATAGCTGCTCCATTCTGAGGGTATGATGGGGGAAAAGTTTAAGGTGTTTTCCAGCACTTGTATGCCGGCAAAGCCGCGCACAATGGCCAGCCAACTGCCGGGCATGCTGGTGATATGCAGGCCTTGATCTGTTTCATTGTTGTAGTCGTCCAGGTCAAGGCGTGTGGCGTGCAGGAAGAGTTGGTATGCCTTCTCTGCTTTACCGACGCGTGCGGCAAGGATGGAGTGGATATGGGGTGAGAGAGACGATTCGTGCACCGTCATCGGCTCGTAGAACTCAAAATTGCGGCGGATGGTTTCTGTGTCGAAGTGGTAATAATAGAGGTAAAGCCCTAGCAACACATCGCTCTGTTTGATGTAGCAGGAGCGCAGGATGCGGTCCCACGACCAGTGTTGGTTGATGGGGCGCTCTTCGGCAGGGATGTCATTGATGCTTTCCAGCACCTTGTCCATGTAGCCGTCGTTCTGGACGAAGATTCCGTGTTCCGTGTCTTCCGGCAGATACATTTGTTCAATGATTTGTTGCCACCGTTTGCTCTCTTCTGCATGGCTCAGGTCGGTGATGCGGCGGATGCGGGCGTACTCCTCGGGATAATCCCGCGCCACTAAATCCAGAAAATAGAGGGTCATCCGGAGGCATTGTATGCAAGAGTAATTGGTGTACCAGTTGTTGTCCACGTTGTTCTCGTATTCGTTGGGCCCGGTCACGCCTAAGATGACGTACTTCTGCTTCGGTTGTGAGAAAGAGACCCGCTGGCTCCAGAAGCGGCTGATGGCAATCATGACTTCCAGTCCGGATTGGACGATATAGTCCAATGAACCGGTCAGTTTGGCGTGTTGCACGATGGCATAGACGATGATGTTGTTGCGGTGTATTTCTTCAAATGTGATTTCCCATTCGTTGTGGCACTCTTCTCCGTTGCTGGTCACTTGTGGAAAGAGGGCGGCTCCTTTTTTGAATCCCAGCTTTTGGGCATTTTCGATGGCTTTCGGCAGATGTCTGTGCCGATAGGCCAACAGGTTTTTGGCAATCTCTTTGGGGGTGGAAAGCAGGAAGAAGGGCACGCAACATAGTTCTGTGTTCCAATAGGTGTTTCCGCCATATCTTTCTCCGGTCAGTCCTTTGGGTCCGATGTTCAGGCGCGGGTCATCTCCCCGGTAGGTCTGGTAGAGTTGGAATATGTTGTATCGGATGCCTTGCTGCGCTTCCGGATCTCCTTCGATGATGACATCCGTGTCGTCCCAAATCTCTTGCCAGGCCTGCTTGTGCTCTTCAAGCAGGGTGTCCCATCCGATGTTTTTGGCTTCGTGTGCCTCGTTTACGGATACTTCTATCAGTTTGCTCCGCTCGTTGTATAGCGAGGAGGTGATGGCGATATATTTGATGAGCGTGATGTTGTCTCCCGGCTTGACGTCGGTTCCTACACTGAATCCGCTCTGTGTCTCTTTTTCGATTCGTATGGAGGTGTTTTTCGCTTCCTTGCCGTTTTTGAAGAACTGGCAGGTCATGGCGTAGCACACTTGTGTGTCTTCCCGTCGGGTCTGGGTCCATAGATAGGCGCAATCGCTGGTCGTGCCGGACCGCAGTATGTTCCAGGTTTTCTCGTTGGGAGCCGTCGTCTCATCCGTTATGACTCCGTCGAGGAGTGGCACTAAGGATATCTTGCCGTTGTAGTTGAGGGACGTCACGCTGTATTTGATGAAGCAGAGGTCGGGACGGGCCATGTCTGCCACATGTTCCACATGGATGCGGAGCCGGTTTCCACGGGGAGAGGTGACTTCCATATCCCGGTAGGAGATACCTTCTTTCATGTTGAGGCGGCGATAGAAGCTGTCCACGTCCCATTTGGCGATGTCCAGCTCCTCGTCGATGAGGCGCAGGTTGATGCGGCTCCAGTCGGCGGCCCGGGGGATGCGGGTGTAGTATTGGGGGAATCCGTTTTTCCACCATCCTACACGGGTCTTGTCCAGAAAGCTGACGCCGGCCACGAACGAGCCACGGTAGCTGTCGCTGCTATAGGGTTCTTCAAAATACCCACGTTGCCCGAAACGTCCGTTTCCAAGGCTGAATATGCTTTCCGACATGCGTAGGCAGTCGGGGTGAAAACTGTCTTCGATGATGTTCCACTCATCGGTCAGGAGATATTTCTTCATGCTGATGTGTTTTTCAGGATTGTCGCCGTAAAGATAAGCAATATGTGGAAATAAAGAAGAAAAATGGAGACAAAAATACGTGAAGCAGGAAAGGAAAAAGGAAGAGGAGGAGGGATGACTCTGGCGGATGTTATTTTTTGACTTGACAGACACTTGTGTTCAAGCTGACAGACACTTGTGTTCAAGCCGACAAAGTCCAGTGTCTGTCAGCTTGAACACAAGTGTCTGTTGATGGCTGTCTTTTAATGTGTTACGAGCGCATGAAGAGCGTGTTTTCATAACCGGGATAATTCCGGTTGTTTGCGTCAATCGGCTTTCTCTTCTTTAGCCTCTTTAATTAAATATACACAAATGGCACCGATTATCAGCATCACGCCCGCCATCACCAGCATATTGATTTCGGGAGGAAGCGCCCCTTCGGGAGTGAAGAGCGCAAGGATGGTGCCACCCAATGCGGCTGCCACGATTTGCGGGATGCAGATGGTTCCGTTGAATAGTCCCAGATAGGTACCCATGTGTCCGCCGCTCAACGCATTGGTCAGGATGGTGAACGGTAGAGCCAGCATGGCCGCCCATGCACAGCCGATGAGCAGGAAGGAGATGAACAGCATGTATTGGTTGTGGAAGAAGTAGGTGGAGATGAAGCCGATGCCGCCCAGCACCAGACTCAGCGAGTAAACCTTGCGGCGGTCTTTGAACATAGGTATGCAGATGGCCCAGAGCACGGAGCCGATGGCCTGTACGGCAAACAGCACGCCTACCCAGTCGGCAGCATTCTGGTATTGCAGGCTTTTGGTGTCGAGCACAATCCGGTTCACGCCGTTGACCACATGTTCCACGGTCGGGGCGTCGAATGCGTTGGCGGCAATGCTGCCGTTGGTGTATGTCCACATGAACATGAAGGCAAACCAGCAGAAGAATTGCACCAGTCCCACGGTCCAGAAAGCTTTCGGGGCTTTGACGAGCAGCTTCAGCATACTGGTCTTTTCGTGCTCCTGCTCTTCGGTGATGCCATGGTATTCGGCATATTCGGCGGGTGGCATTTCCTTCACCTTGACGGAGGTGTAGATGACGCAGAAGATGAGGATGGCCGCTCCGATGTAGAACGAGTAAATCACCGAATCGGGGATGACACCCTGCGGTGCCGTGTTGCTGATGCCTATCCACGCGAATA
Source organism: Bacteroides sp. (assembly GCF_029057325.1). Lineage (GTDB taxonomy): Bacteria > Bacteroidota > Bacteroidia > Bacteroidales > Bacteroidaceae > Bacteroides. Next base: position 5,306 of record NZ_JAICZW010000145.1, read on the forward strand.
TGAAAGGAAACAGATAGCCGACCAGGCTGCCCGCGTTGCAGAGGAAACTCTGGATGGAGTAGGCGAGTCCTTTTTGCTTTTCGTTCACCATGTCGCCTACCATCATCTTGAAAGGTTGCATCGCCATATTGATGGAAGTGTCGAGAAACATCAGCGACACCAACCCGAATATCATGGCCGTGCCTACCGCCATACCGAAGCTGCCGGCGTTGGGAAGAAGGCACATCACCAATACGGCAATCAGCGACCCGATGAACAGGTAGGGGATGCGCCGCCCGAAGCGGGTCCAGGTCTTGTCGCTGGCGGCGCCCACTAAGGGTTGTACGATGATGCCTGCCAATGGGGGCAATATCCAGAAGTAGCTTAGGCTATGCGGGTCTGCACCCAGTGTGGAGAAAATGCGGCTGATATTGGCACTCTGCAAGGCGTATGCAATCTGTACGCCGAAAAAACCGAAGCTGATGTTCCACAGCTTCCAGAAACTTAAATCCGGTTTTGCTTTCATAATTGTTCAATGTGTTTTTGTCAATGGGGCAATGTGCAAATGAACTGATGCGCAAATAGGCCGATTGACTTGACACTGTTTTTTAAAGGTTACTACTTTTATTGTTTATTCTTATCATTATTCAATTAATTGTTCTCATTTCGTCGTTCCCCTGACAACCAGGTTGGTGCGTACTATCTTGTTTCCGCTTTTTTCTTCGTCTTCCAATTTGTCAATCAGAATGCTGAATGCGCTTTTGCCTACTTCCTCGCCACGCTGTTCCACGGTGGTCAGTTTCGGGTCGGTGCTTTGGGCGATGGCTCCGTCGGTGAATCCGCAGATGGATACCTCATCGGGCACTTTCGCACCTACCAGTTTACAGGCATACAGAATGCCTGCTGCCGTCTCGTCGTTGATGGCAAAGAAGCCGTCGGGGCGTTGGTCGCTTTCCAGCAGATCGGGGGTGATGGAGATGGCGCGTTCGCGGGTGTCGCAGAAGAGAATCATGCTGTCATCCACCGGAATCCGGTATTTCTTCATGGCGTCCAAGTAGCCGTTCCGGCGGTTTTTGGTGATTTCCAGATGTGGGGCGGCTCCATAGAAAAAGATTCGTTTGCAACCGGTCTGAATCATGTATTCCACGGCGGCGAAAGAGCCCGCATAGTCGTCCACAACCACACGTTCGGTCTGGAGTCCTGTGCAGATGCGGTCGTAGAAGACGATGGGAATGTCGTTGTTCAGCAACTCTTGATAATGTTCGTATCGGGAGGTGTCTTTGGCAAGCGAGGCGATGACCCCGCAGACACGGGCGGCAAGGAAGGAGTGTACGATTTTCACTTCCTGTTCGTACGACTCGTTGCTTTGCGCTACGATGATGTTGTAGCCTGCGTCTGTCGCCGCTTTTTCGATTCCGCTCAACACACACGAAAAAAAGTGGTGTACCAGTTGCGGGACAATCACACCGATGGTATTGCTGCGGCTGACACGCAGGTTCACGGCAAGCGCATTGGGCTTATAATGATGTTCGCGGGCGTATGCGTGGATGAGGTCACGTGTTTCCTGACTGATGTCCGGGTTGTCTTTCAGTGCTCTCGACACGGTGGAGGGAGAGACATTCAATGCCCGGGCTATATCTTTGATGGTAATCTGCGGTTTATTCATGGTATTGCTTTTTTTGAACAAAGATAAAGGAAACTTTGTTATTCCATTTGCAAAAGTAGCAGAATGTGGGCAATTGCATTTTGTCCGGTGGAATTTATCGGATTACAAGTTTGTGCAAACGTTTGCGGATATTTGTGTGGAAGCATTTGGAGCGGCCAAAGTTTCTTGTGTTTCTTAAATCTGTATATTTGTGCAACATTAAACTTAAAACGTCATGAAATACATTAAATTCTTAGCATTCTCCATTTGTACCGCATTGGCTGCATCGGCTTGCGGTGGTAGCAGCGAACCCAATGCTGACAACAACGAACTTCCCGACCACGAAGAGAACGTGGATGCCGGCTTTGCCAAAGGTGCCGATTTGGGATGGATTACCGAATATGAATCCAAAGGATATGGCTTTTATAATGCCAAAGGTGAAAAGCGCGAGTGTACGGCGCTGATGAAGGAGCTTGGGTTGAATGCCATCCGCATTCGGGTATGGGTAGATCCGGGCAAGCACGGCAACTGGTGTAACACGGCCGATGTGGTGGAGAAAGCCAAACGAGCGAAAAACTTGAATATGGACGTGATGATAGATTTCCACTACAGCGACTGGTGGGCGGATCCTGCGCAGCAGAACAAACCTGCATCGTGGGCCGGCAAGAGTCTGGCAGAGCTGAAGCAAGCCCTTAGCGACCATACAACGGGCGTGCTTCAAGCATTGAAGACGGCGGGTGTCACACCCAAATGGGTGCAGGTGGGCAATGAAATCCGTCCGGGAATGTTGTGGGACAAAGAACAGGCTTTGAGCGGCGCTTCCTACGATGTGACGGAACGCGATTTGAAAGATGCGCCGGCAAATGCTTCCGACAAGGT
>NZ_JAICZW010000146.1 GCF_029057325.1 Bacteroides sp.
GCCTACAAAATAAGGTAGAAGTTCCGATTATGATTGAGAGTCTCTCCATATCTCTTCCCATCCCTCCACCGTCCGGGTGGCGGAAGAGAAGTTTGCACCGATGCAGACTACTTGGCGCTTGTCGGCAGCGTAAGGTTGGGCATATCCCCGTTCTTCTATCTGCTTCAAAGCCTCCGCAGGGGTGCCGTCCATCTTGAATTCAAGGATATAAATGTAGTTGTCAAATTCCAGAATACAATCCACACGTCCGCGGCTTTGCCGTCTCTCGTTGTGGATGGCACGGCAATACACGCCAATCAGACGGAGCAGCAGGTAGAAGGTATATTGGAAATGCTTCTCGCTCATCTCCATTCCATTCAGTGAAGAATGGCTATCGTAGGGAATGTCGGCAAGGAAAGCAGTGAGAGCATCGCGGAATTCGTCTGTCTTACCTCGTTTCAGCAATCTGACCGCCGAACTGAGCCAACTGCTTACGTCCATTCGTTCTGTCTGCATATAGTTGGCGGCAATCATGGAGAGAAAACCTTTTCGCACCTCGTTATTCGGAAAGTCCAACAGATACTCACCCATTTCACGGTCATAGTCCTTGATAGTCAGATAGCCGCTTTGGTAAATCATTGGCAACGGGCGTTCCACGTTTGCCTTATAATCTACAAAGAATGCGGGATCGTAGTAGCGGCCCGCCAGCTCGTTTATCTGCTCGTTGTTGTGGTTCAGCAGACGGATAAGGTAAGTGGGAGTGCCGGAAGCGAACCAGTAATCGCGTATTTCCTGCTTGTCAAAGGCGTTCAAAATACTGAAGGGGTTGTAAATATCGGTCATGGCTGTGCCGAAATGATAACCGTCATAGTGGCGGCGCAAGGCATCCTTCATTTCTTCGATAGTGACTTTTTCCTTATCGGCCAATGTAGCAATAGATGCAGAAAAGTTATCTGTCAGTTCTTGCTCGGTGATGCCGCAAAGTGCTTCATAACGGCTGTCCATACTGATGTCATTCGGCTGGTTAAATCCGCTGAACACGCTGACTTGTGAGAACTTGGTGACACCTGTCAGCAGGACAAACTGCAAATCACGGTCGGCAGACTTAAAGGAGGAATAGAACGATTTCAGAATATCCCGGTGGCGATCTTCCAAAAGGATTTTATCGCCTACGTCATTATAGGTATAGGCATTGGTGTCAAGTACATCAAGGATAGGTTTGTCGTATTCATCCACCAGAATGACGGCACGATGGCCTGTCCGTTGATAGGCACGGCGCAATATGCTTTGGAAACGGAGTCCTGTGGTCAAGTCCTTACTATCAGTTCCATATTCTGCTTCCCATCCTTGCAAGTAACTTTCAATGGTATTCTCCAGTTCTCCGGGCTGCGTGTAATCTCCCCCGTTGAAGTCAATCCGAAAAACCGGATATTCAGCCCAGTCCTTCTCCAATTCAGCAATGGCAAGTCCCTCAAAAAGTTCTTTCTGCCCCCGGAAGTAGCATTCCAGTGTGCTCACCAACAAGCTCTTACCGAAGCGGCGGGGACGGCTGAGAAAATAAACCTTGCCATTGGTCACAAGGTCATAGACCAACGCGGTCTTATCTACATACACGTATCCGTCTTCGCGGATGCGGTCGAAACTCTGTATTCCGATGGGGTATTTCATGGAACTTGAAAACGTTTATTGGGTTGATACTACGGGCAAAGATAGTAAATGTATTCAAATTGTCGCATAGTGTGGAAAAAGAAAATAGTGCCTTTAAAAACATGCGGGGAATGCTTCAAAGCACCCCCCGCATAAAAACACTTTATTTATATAATAATTCCGATAGAATTATTCTCCTCCCATTCCTGCTCGTTGTTGTAGTCTGTTTCATTCAGAAGCACACTCCATGTCCATTTGACAAAATCTCTTGTTTTTTTAAACAGATTCAACAAATGAACTCACAAACCCATATCATTCATGTTGACAAAGAGTTGTCGTCACTAATTGACTTTATTTGTAAAACATCCTTTTGAAAAGGAGTATTTTTAGTTTATGTCAGCAACAGGAGACGGAGCCGGAACGGCTTCGTTGTTGTCATCATTTAACAAAGCCGGATTTGCCTGGATTTCCTTTTCAGGAATACGCCACAACAAAATCGGGTCGCCTGGTTGAATGTTGAATACGGAAGAAGCATTCGGATAACCGGCACCACGACGGTCAACTCCCTTGTTCAGACGCATCACATCGAACCAATTCATACCTTCACCCCAAAGTTCAATACGGCGTTGACGATAGATTTCGTCCTGCATAGCTTCGGAAGAAGAGGCATTGCAAGTGTATTCAGGGTCACGGTAACCTTGCAAGAAAGATTCCAGCGTCGCTTTTGCTCCAGTCACATTCCCGCTCATGGCTTCACCTTCCGCCTTAATCAGATACATTTCTTCAACACGCATTAAAGGAATATCGCAGGCGTTGGTAGAAGTTTCCATTTCGTCATTATACGGGGCAAACTTCACCTGTGTATAAGGGCCAAAATAGTATTCAACCAGCTCCTGTTCCTCTTCATTCAAGTTCGGAGAAGCCGTTTCTTCATTCAACCACCATCCTTTACGGACATCCGTCTCCGGAATCGAATTATACAATGCCTTGTTAATCTGACGACCACCGGCATACCAAGCGTAACCATAGTTCAAAGAACCCATGTGAGACGGGAAGTTACAGATACCGGTTGTCACCACACGGTCTGACTCGGCAATCAAGATACCCCACATCCAGGCATTGTCCGCAGAAGTGTCAAAAGCCGGTCTTTTCAATTCATTGATTGTGTAAGGTGTAGCCGATGTGCTGTTGATTGCGCTTTCTGCATCCTGGGCAGCGGCAGTCCAATTTTCCATTGTCAAATTGATGCGGGCACGCAGACCGTAAGCAACCGCCAAGTCAATATAACGTTTGTCTCTTCTCTTGATTGTTGAGTTTTCCAAAAAAACGACAGCCTTGTTGATGTCGCTCATAATCTGCGTATAAACTTCTTCGACCGTTGAACGTGCGCAACCTTCCGTTGCTACAGTCGCGGCATTCTGTTCCGTAATAATCGGCACACAAGGCGAGGTCTTGTGACTCGCATAGTTGAACTGATAGTTCTGAGCCAATACCCAATAGTTAAAGGCGCGTGTTGCCAAAGCTTGTGCCAGATAGTATTGCAGTGTCGGATCATCCGGATTCTCGCCCACTGATGCGACAACATTATTGGCGGCATAAATCTGATTATACATAACTCCCCACATCATACGGCATTCATAAGCCGTAAAAATGCGGTCGTCGAAAGTCAAGCTGTTGCCCATCCAGTTATAACCGTTATCATCGCTGACGAAATCCGCGCCATTGCTATCCATGAACAGCATCAAGCCCGGATAACCGATGTCATTGTGCCGTTCTGCTTCTGTAATGATGGAAGCATACGAGCTGAATTGCGTAAAGACGGCATTGACACCAGCCTCCGCTTTAGAGGGGTCATTCTCCGTAACATCTTCTTTTTGGTCGGATGTAATGATTTTATCTTCAGGGAATGTGTCCAAATCCACACAACTATTCAGTGTCAATGCAGAAAAAACACAAGCTGATAATATATATTTTGTCTTCATATATCTATAACTTTATTCGTTTGTTTAAATTAGAATGTAACGCTGATACCGCCTGAAACCGTACGGATTGGAGTATAAAGCGCCGTTGTTGCGCTGATATAGCTCTGACGCGGGTCCAAACCCTTACGGGCGGTAATCAAAGCTACATTGTCGGCTGCAAAATAAACGCGCAATCTGTCCACCAGGAATTTGGTTGTCAGCTTTTTCGGAAGTGTATAGCCGATTGTGATGTTGTTCAGAGAAAGATAGTCTGAACTTGTCAACCAACGGTCGGACTGAGAACTTGCATACTTGTCTTCTGCATTCAGACGCGGAACATCCGTGTTGCGGTTGGTTTCCGTCCATGCGTTATAGATATCCTTGTGCCAGTTCGTACCGGCATAGCTGGAGTTGCCGCCGTGCATGAAGCGGGCATAACCGGAGTCATAAATCTTTCCACCCAACTGGTATGACAATTGGATGGAAGCGTCGAATCCATACATGCTCAAAGAGGTTCCGAAACCGCCATAAACGGTTGGCAGCAAGTCATCGGTTGCTTCTTTATAGTTGGAAGCCAATGAATAGTCGGCGGTCTTGATAGCATTGCCATCCTTGTCTTTTGCCCAATACATAGCCGTACCAGTTTCAGGGTCAACGCCTGCATATTTAACCAAATACATGCGATACATGGACTCACCTTCCGTATAAATACGTGAACTATTGATTAATTCACCCTTCAAATCTGGATGCAATTCAAGAATCTCGTTCTTGATGAATGAAGCGTTTAAGTTTACATCCCAAGTGATGTTCTTGTTTTTGATGATTGAATAGTTCAAATCCACTTCCAGACCGGAGTTACGCATAGAACCTACGTTCATCGGGATTTCTTGATAACCGGCAGTCGGGCCTACAGGCTTGTAGTACAACATATCGCTGGACTGACGCAAGAAGTATTCGATGCTACCGTTCAAACGGTTGTTGAACATACTGAAATCAAAACCTGTATTGAAAGAGATTGATGTTTCCCATGTCAAATCCGGATTACCTTTGTAAGTCAATGCTCCATCAGAGAAGATACCGTTGGCACCTGTCATCTTGAACTGGTCAATGTACGCATAATAGTTGCCAATCATATCGTTACCCTGCTGTCCGAAAGAGGCTTTGAACTTCAACAGGTCAATCCATTCCACATTTTCAAGGAAACTTTCATTCGACAAAATCCAAGCGGCACTTGCCGACCAGAAATTACCCCAGCGATGGTCCGGGTGGAAACGGGATGAACCGTCACGACGGAAAGAGACGCTTCCATAATAAGTGTTTTTGTAGTCGTAGTTCACACGTCCGATGTAACCTTCCGTTGCATAAGAATTTCCATAACCGTAACCAATCAACTGGTCAATCGCATTATTCACATGGAAATTCTCCGGATTATACAGATTCTGTCCGGAAGCCTCAACGACCTCCTCATTCCATTTGTAGCCGTCATAACCAATCATGATATCCAAGTTGTGGTCATCATTGAATGTTCTCCGGTATGTGGCAATATATTGCTGATCAAATCCCCAATTACGAGAATGTCCCTGGTACGCGGTTCCACCATAAGAAGCACTCTGTCCGGAATACACATTCCCTAACAGGTTGTAACGCTGGCTATCCAAGTTCATACCGTAACGGGCAGAAATCGTCAGCCCTTCAATCGGAGTAAAGTCGGCGTACCAATTCGCATTTAGAATATCATGCAAATATTCGTCCTTGTTATAAATCAAGTCACCGGCAGGATTGGAGATAGACATGAACGAACGGGAAAATTTAGTGCTGACACCATCACCATAGTCATACACCTTACGCCCGCGGTTCATTTTCAAAGAACCGTCCGCATTGCGCACATACAATGGATAAATCGGGGCAATCATGTTTGCCATCAAGAATGCGTTGCCGGAAGAAGCCGTAGATGTCTGTTCACCTGGATAGCGGCTGTTTGAATAGGTATAACCTAAGTTTGCGCCAACCTTCAACCATTTTTTCACCTGATAGTCACCTTTTGCACGTGTTGAATAACGCGTAAAGCCGGAACCTTCAATCACACCCTGATCATCCAAATAGCCAAAAGATACATAATAATTTGCTTTATCAGAAGAGCCGGAAACATTCAAGTTGTATTCCTGACGAGTCTTGTTACTAAAGATTTCATCAGCCCAATTGTCCGGAGTATAATAATAGGTACCATCTGAATAGCCCAATTTAGCGTTCGGATTCATCTTACCGTCCAGCCCATACAAAGATTCACCTTCTGGAAGTGTATAGATTTGATAACCCAAACCACCTTTACTCTTAACAGGCAAATAAGTATTTGCATACTGATTAGATTTTGCGTCATCATAACCTAATGTATATTTGCCGGCATTATACAGAGCCTGATAAGCATGGTCCATATAATCCACCACATCTGTCATAACATCATAGTTCTTAATCATTCGAGAGTTCACTCCCCATTTAGCATCAAAGTTGATGGCTGCCTTACCGCTTTTACCTTTTTTGGTTGTAATCATAATTACACCATTTGCGCCACGCGCACCATACAAAGCAGTAGAAGCGGCATCCTTCAATACGGTCAACGATTCGATATCCTGTGAATTGATGGAAGAAATATCACCATCATAAGGAATACCGTCCACTACATACAACGGATTAGAACTGGCATTGATAGAACCAACGCCACGGATTTTCACACTTGCCGAAGTACCCGGCTGTCCGTTTGCACTCTGAATTTGTACGCCAGCAACAGCACCAGCCAAAGCATTCGTCACATCCGATACTTGGCGCTTCTCAATCTGCTCGTTTTTTACGACTCCTGCTGACCCTGTAAAAGACCCCTTTTTAGCAGTACCATACGCCACTACCACTACCTCGTCCAATAGCTCAGACTCAGCTTTTAACATCACTTTAACTTGCGGTGCGACAGCCACCTCCTGCGTGCGATAACCGATGAATGAAATCATCAAAGTTTTCGCGGAACTATGGTCAATTATATTATCCTGATAATCAAAATACTAACTGTTTTT
>NZ_JAICZW010000147.1 GCF_029057325.1 Bacteroides sp.
GATTTTCAGACGAAAATTTAGTAATTTTGCCACTATAAGAACACCCCGTTCAAGCATCGGCAAGAGAGCCGGCGAGACTGGCGGATTTTTTGTTACCATCTCGTTACCACTGATTATCGACTGCTATCTAAAGCATTGATATAACTGCATTTGGAGCGTTAGGAACAAGTCCCTCCAGCTCCACGAAATGGATAAAATCCGCTGATTATCAGCGGATTTTTTTGTTTCTATAAATTAGATATTCCCCCTTATCTTTTATGCTCATTTGATCTCCTTTATCCTCTCCATTTTCAATCCCCTTAACTCTTTATATATGAGAAAATTGCTTTGAGCGTTTCAATATATAGAAGCAACTTGTACAAAAGAAATTCCTTACGTATGGAATGGCGGCAATCATTGCAGGAAGTCTTTGGGGTGGCAAACCGAATTTGATTTTGTAGTGCGGGTTTATGAGGTATAGCCTCTGGTCAATGATTTGATAGTTGGTTTGCCGGGCGATGCGGTTGAACATCTCAATGGTGCATCCGGTGTCTTTTATATTCAGTAGTTCCGTGATGGTCTGTTCCTGTTCGCCGCATAGCTTCAATATCCATTTGTATAAAACGCGGGGGAGGAGGTGGATGAAAGGAAGATGGGAGATGATGCGGCTATGCGCTATCTGCTGGTGTCCTCCGAATGGCATCTGCCAGGCCGGGAATCCCACAAATACGACCCCGTCGGCAGTCAGGTAGTCTTGCAGACCAGAAAGGAACAGCTTCTTGTTTTCGATATGTTCTATTACGTCGTGCAGAAGAATCAGGGGAAATTCCGTCCTCTTTTTGGGGGTCGGCCGAAGCATGTCAGCCACTATGAACTCCCCTTCCAACTCTCTTTGGGCAAAGAAGGTGCGGGCTTGTTCTATTCGCGTAGGATCTATGTCCAGACCCGTCACCCGGCAGCCGGTTTGGGCAAAAGGAAGCAGATTGCCTCCCTCGCCACAGCCTACTTCCAGCACTTTGTCGGGAATATTTCCGATAGCTTCCTTTATGTAAGGGATGTAATAGTCTTTGCTGCTCTGTGACTGTTCGTCAAAGTAACTTTCACGGTCGATGTGTCGTTTTTGCATGTTCTTGGTTCCTTCTTGCATTTTGATTATTCATATTCATAGATAACCGGTCAGCCGGAAGACTGCGCCATGCCATGCTCTTTTTTTACCAGGAGATGCGGAGGCCTACCGGTACGCTGAATGTGAACGGATGCTCTTTCCGGATGGTGCGCAGTTGACTTCCGTCGGGGATATAATAGTTCAGGGTGGGCTCCAGATAGATGCTGGCGTGGGGTGTGAGGTGGTACTGGATGCCTACGCTTGTGTTGACCGACCACTGCCAGGGGGCGTTTACCGAACGGCTGTTGAGCATGTGGAGGATGCTGTCTGTGATGTGGAAACACCGGAGGCTCCCTTTTACCGGAATGTCCACTTGTATGCCGATGGTGGCATAGCCTGAAAAATGCCTGTAATTCCAGAAATGGCGGGAGAGGCGGAGCGGAATGCCGATATAGTGCAGTTGCTGATTCTCTTGGATGCGGAATTCGTTGCCGGTAGTGAACTCCGATTTGAGAAGCGTATATTGCAGTCCGGTTTCCACTCCCCAGCGTTCGTCCAGTTTCTTGTTGAGAGAAAGGCCTATGGTGATGGGAGCATGGTGTTGTCGGTTTTCCGCAATCCTGCCGCTGTTGTTCCGGGCAATCTGCATCAGTCCGATGGAGTCCTCTCCCAGCGTGCCTTGCTGGTAGCGGGTGTGGAGATAGGTATAATACTCTTCCCACGTGCCGACTTGCCGGGGAAAGTCATTCGAAATTCCGTTGGCGGATGGAGTGGCCATCAGTTTATATAAGTTCTGTGCCAGTTGCGGTCCCAGGGAACCTGCCAGCATCAGCTTCCATTTTCCAGGGTTCTTTTTCCGGACCGACGTCATCGGAAGGGAAGAGGAGACAAAGTTCATTTGTCTGTCCGTGACGGTCTGCCGGGTGAATGGAGAGGAGATGGGATGCCTGTAGATGCTGTCATTCATGGCAGGAATGGCAAGCGGCAATTTCGTGACAAACGGTATCGGCGGCATGATACGCCTCTTGCTGTTCGTGTCTTCTTGGGCAGGAGGTTGTTCGTTCTTTCGAGAGGTCTCTTTTTTCTTGCTCCGCTCGGCTTTTCCAGTCTGTCGGGGCGAAATGCGGGAGAGGCGGATTTCCCTGAGGCCCTTTTTCTCCTTATGCAGATAGTCGTGCCATGCAGGAAAGAGGAACAAGAGTATCAGCATGATAAGTACCCGGTATTCGGCCAGCATCTTTTTGAGTAGCACTTTCGCACGGGATAGTTGGGAGGAAGAGGAGTGGGGCGCTATGCCCAGCAAATCACCGATTTCTTTGTGGGACAATCCCTCCAGTGCGGCCAGTTTGAACACTTTGCGGTAGCCTTCCGGGAGGTTTTCTACGACAACCAGCAGTTGGTCGTAGGAGAGGAAGCCCATGGCACAGGGATTTTCAGCCGGTTCTTCTTCTTCCGGAATGTCTGTCAGTGAGATGGCGGGATGGGCATGAAGCTGGTTGAGGTATTGCAGTGCCAGGTTCTTCATGATTCTCTTCATCCACTGCTCCAGTCTTTCCGGATTGCGTAACGCATGGATGGAGGTGAATATGATGATGAAGCCGTCGTGAAGGAGGTCTTGGGCTGTTGTCTGGTCGTGGATGTAGTGAAGGCATACCTTCAGCATCTTTTCCGAATAC
>NZ_JAICZW010000148.1 GCF_029057325.1 Bacteroides sp.
CAAAGCCCGGGCTTGGGAAAGTCTGGGCTTTGAACATAAAAAAAGAGGATATGCCAGTTTTGACACACCCTCTTTTTTCGTGGAGCGTATGAGACTCGAACTCATCACCTCGACACTGCCAGTGTCGCGCTCTAGCCAGATGAGCTAACGCCCCGTTGCTAACGTTTGCAAGATTACTCGCATTTTGATGGTGCAAATATAATGCATATTTCTGAAATAATTGCTATGTTTGCGAAAGATTTTGAAAAAAAAGTAGAGTATGCTGATATATAATACCACTTATCATGTAGAAGAAGGGGAAGACAAGAACTTCCTGATATGGATGCAGGAACATTATCTTCCTGAAGTTGAAAAGTATGGGACCTTGTGTGCTCCCCGCATCTCCCGCATCTTGAGTCACATAGAGGAGGGAAGCGTTTGCTATTCGGTGCAGTTTGAGGTGGAAAGCTCTGCGAAGTTGCATCGGTGGCATCAAGAGCAGGGTGCTGCGCTGAATGAAGAGTTGCTGAAGATATTTAAGGATAGAGTCGTCGGATTTCCTACGTTGATGGAGGTGATAGTGTGATACAGCCGGTCAAGGAGAAGATTATTTTGGGCATCGACCCCGGTACGACCATTATGGGGTATGGGGTCTTGCGTGTGACAGGTGTTAAGCCCGAAATGATAGCCATGGGAATCATCGACCTGCGTAAGTTCGGCGACCATTACCTGAAACTGCGCCATATCCATGAACGGGTGTTGGGTATCATAGAGAGCTATTTGCCTGACGAACTTGCCATTGAGGCCCCTTTTTTCGGAAAGAATGTGCAGTCTATGTTGAAGTTGGGGCGTGCTCAGGGGGTGGCGATGGCTGCCGCTTTGAGCAGGGACATTCCCATTACGGAGTATGCTCCGCTGAAAATAAAGATGGCGATAACCGGTAACGGACAGGCATCGAAGGAACAGGTAGCGGATATGCTGCAACGTATGTTGCGTTTTCCCAAGGAGGATATGCCGACTTTCATGGATGCCACGGACGGGTTGGCGGCGGCTTACTGTCACTTCTTGCAGATGGGGCGTCCTGCGGTGGAGAAGGGTTATCACGGTTGGAAAGACTTTATTGCCAAGAATCCCGATAAGGTGAAGGGGAGTGTAAAATGAAATGTTTAATGTCTAAATAGTACTTAAAGAAAGTATCATGAAATTGAATGAACTAGCCATTATTGGAATGGCCGCAACAACTGCCATCAGTTGCACACCGGCGAAAAACGAGTATGCTTCGTATGAACTTTACCCGGTTCGTTCGGGTAGCCTGACGGAGATGGAATATACGCCTGCCGCCACGCTGTTTACGGTATGGGCACCTACGGCGGATGAGGTGCGCTTGATGTTGTTTGAGGAAGGTGACGGAGGTCACGCTTACGAGACGGTATCCATGACACAGGCAGAGGAAGGCACTTGGAAAGCAAAGGTCGAAAAAGACCTGAAAGGTAAATTCTACACCTTCAATGTGAAAATCAATGAGAAATGGATGGGTGATACACCGGGTATCAATGCCAAAGCGGTGGGAGTGAACGGCAAGCGTGCCGCCATCATCGACATGCGGGAGACTGACCCCGAAGGATGGGCGGAGGACAAGCGCCCGGCATTGGCCTCACCGGCAGATGTCATTCTTTACGAGATGCATCACCGTGACTTCTCCATCCATTCGTCATCTGACATCAAGCATAAAGGCAAGTTCCTGGCGATGACGGAGCAGGGTACGGTTAATCCGGACGGACTATCCACCGGTATCGACCACCTGAAAGAACTGGGCGTGACCCACGTACACATTCTTCCTTCCTATGACTATGCATCGGTAGATGAAAGCAAGTTGGACGAGAACAAATATAACTGGGGCTACGACCCGCAGAATTACAATGTGCCGGACGGCTCCTACTCCACCGACCCTTACAAGCCCGAAGTGCGCATCCGCGAGTTCAAGCAGATGGTGCAGGCGCTGCATAAGGCGGGCATCCGTGTGGTGTTGGACGTGGTGTATAACCATACTTTCAACACTGCCGACAGCAATTTCGAACGCACCGCTCCCGGCTATTTCTATCGCCGGAAGCCGGACGGGACGTATGCGGACGCTTCGGCATGCGGCAATGAAACAGCCAGCAACCGCCCCATGATGCGTAAATACATGATAGAATCGGTTTTATACTGGATGAATGAGTATCATATCGACGGCTTCCGTTTCGACCTGATGGGTATCCATGACATTGAGACGATGAACGAAATCCGCAAGGCCACGGCGGCGGTTGACCCCACTGTCTTCATTTACGGTGAAGGTTGGGCGGCTCAGGCTCCGCAGCTGCCAGAAGATTCGTTGGCGATGAAGGCAAATGTGTATAAGATGCCGGGGATTGCCGCTTTTTCTGACGAGATGCGTGATGCCTTGCGTGGTCCGTTCAATGACAATCATCAAGGAGCTTTCCTTGCCGGGCTTCCGGGAGGAGAAGAGAGCATCAAGTTTGGTATCGTAGGGGCGGTCAAGCATCCGCAAGTCAATAATGATTCTGTGAATTACAGCAAGGCTCCTTGGGCGGAACAGCCTACACAGATGATTAGCTATGTTTCCTGCCACGACGATATGTGTCTGGTGGATAGGCTGAGAGCCAGTGTGCCGGGCATCACCCCCGAAGAACTGGCAAAGCTCGACAAGCTGGCACAGACGGCTGTGTTCACCTCGCAGGGAGTGCCTTTTATCTATGCCGGCGAAGAGGTGATGCGCGACAAGAAGGGAGTGCACAACAGCTATAACAGTCCCGATTCCATCAATGCCATCGACTGGCGGCGCAAGACGGAACATGCGGATGTGTTTGCCTACTATAAAGGGTTGATACAGCTGCGCAAGGAGCATCCGGCTTTCCGCATGGGGAATGCGGAGTTGGTACGCAAGCATTTGGAGTTCCTTCCGGTTGAGGGAAGCAATGTGGTCGCTTACCGTCTGAAGGAAAATGCCAACGGAGATGCTTGGGAAGATATTATTGTAGTCCTGAATGCCCGTAAGGAATTTGTCAAACTGACGGTTCCCGAAGGCAAATACACGGTAGTTGCCCGTGACGGCTTTATCAACAGACAAGGACTGGGCATGCTGTATGGCCCTGAAATTGTTGTTCCGGCACAATCGGCGCTGATTATGTATAAATGACGAACGTTTGAATCGTCTTTTTTAGAATTGTTGTATCTTTGTGCCGTCAACTAAGTAGATAATATACACAATGATACAGCAACAGACCATACACATAGCGGGGGGCGTAGTACGCAACCCGCTTGTTCGTTTGGCGGCACCCGTCACACTTGATTTCCAAGCAGGAGAGCACATCGCCCTTGTAGGGCCGAATGGAGCAGGGAAGAGCCTGCTGGTGGATATGCTGACGGGGAAATATCCGTTGAGAGAGGGGGAACTCACCTACGATTTCGCTCCCTCCGCCACAACAACCCTCTATGACAACATCAAGTACATCGCTTTCCGCGATACATACGGCTCTGCCGATGCCAATTATTACTACCAGCAGCGTTGGAATGCCCACGATCAGGAAGATACTCCCGCAGTGCGCGAGATGCTGGGAGAAGCGGCAGATGGCGCTTTGAAGCGGCGGCTGTTTGAATTGTTCGACATTGAGCCGATGTTGGATAAGAAAATCATTCTTCTCAGCAGTGGCGAGCTACGCAAATTCCAGTTGGTGAAGACATTGCTCACGTCTCCCCGTATTCTAATCATGGATAATCCTTTCATCGGATTGGATGCTCCGACCCGGGAACTTCTTTTCCGGCTGTTGGAAGAGCTGACCCGTATGGATGCTTTGCAGCTTGTGCTTGTCCTTTCCATGCTGGATGATATACCCTCTTTCATTACTCATGTGGTGCCTGTCGATAAAAGGACGGTGGGACGCAAGATGGAGCGTGAAGTCTATCTGGAGGCTTTCCGTCGGGCGGATGTCACTTCCTGCATGGACGAGCTGCGACAGCGCATCCTTGATTTGCCCTACGAGCATGCGAACTATGTTTCGGAAGAGGTGGTGAAGCTCCGTAAAGTCAGCATCCGTTATGGGGAACGCACCATTCTGAAAGAACTGGATTGGACGGTGAAGCGTGGCGAGAAATGGGCGTTGAGCGGTGAGAACGGTTCGGGGAAATCTACTTTGCTCAGCCTGGTATGTGCCGACAATCCGCAGTCTTATGCCTGCGACATCAGCCTGTTCGGCAGGAAACGTGGCAGCGGGGAGAGCATTTGGGAGATTAAGAAGCATATCGGCTACGTCAGTCCTGAAATGCACCGTGCCTATCTGAAGAACCTGCCTGCCATTGAGATTGTCGCCTCCGGTCTGCACGACAGCATCGGCTTGTATAAGCGGCCTCATCTTGAGCAGCTGGCGGTCTGCGAGTGGTGGATGGACATTTTCGGCATTGCCGCCTTGAAGGACAAGCCTTTCTTGCAGCTTTCCAGCGGCGAACAGCGTCTGGCTCTGCTGGCGCGTGCTTTTGTGAAAGATCCCGAACTGCTGATTCTGGACGAACCGCTTCACGGGCTCGACACCTACAACCGCCGCCGGGTGAAGCAGATTATCGAGGCGTTCTGTCAGCGGAAAGACAAGACGATGATTATGGTGACTCATTATGAGGAGGAATTGCCGGATGTGATTACGAATCGGATCTATCTGAAGCGGAACAAGTAAACGGAATTGTGTATAAGGCCTCAAATCTTGTATGAATGAAACACGGAATTCTTTATATATCGCTTTTGCTTTTCTTGCTGGTTTCCTGTGAAAAGCAACGGGCGGCATCAGTGCCTGTGCAACCCGACTCCATCAGGGTGGCTCAGATGTTCTATCAGAAGCTGGGGACAGCATCCTCCTTGGATAGCGCGGAGAGGTATGCTGACTCGGCATGCTGTTATCTTTCGGATAAAAAAGAGGTGAAAGCGAGGGTAAAGTATGCCATTGCACGTCGTTGCATGGACGGGGGCGAGTTTGAACGGGCTTTGGCTCATTTCAGAACTATCGGTGAGGGAACAGATGCCTGGTTGCAGGAGGAGCTATGTACGGCGATGCCTGAAGCATACGCCGGTATGGAACGTTATTCGGACGCTATCCGTTGTTTGGATTCCATACGCGATTGCCGGACATCCCGTTCTGTCATACCGCATTATTGCTTGGCTAAGGGAAACTTGTTTGCTATGACAGGGCAGACCGATTCTGCCGTTCGTTATTATGAATTTGCTGTCAGTTCGTTGAACCGGTGGGTGGCGGGCGTAGCTGCACGTAGGTTGGAAGCCCTTTATGCTTCGCATGGCAAAGACAGCTTATCCTACAGCATGGCGTTGAAAGCGGACAAGTTGCTAAGGAGTGAAATCCAGAAAGAAGAATATGCGGAAGGCAGGGAAAATTACGAACGGGAGAAAATGCAGAATGAGCTGAACAGGTTGCGGATAGACAAGCAACGGCAGGAAATCATACTATTGTCGTTAGGACTTGGAGTGGTCTTGATAGTTTTTGCTTTCTATTTTGCCTGGCAACGTAGGAAACGCATGACCGACCGGTTGCTGTTGCAGGAGAAGACGGTCCGGCTGGAACAGACACAACAACTGCTGGCGCAGGCAAAGGAGCTGACCCGCTTGCGTGAGAAGGAGTCGGAGTTGCGTGAGTCGTTGTTCCGCCGTATGAAGTCTTTCCATAAGATTCCTTCTTTGGAAGACGGACCGGAAGAGCAGGGAGATTCTCTCCGTATTGCTCTGTCTGATGAAGAGTGGGAAGACATCCGGTTGACGATAGACAAGAGTTACGATAACTTTACGCAACGGCTGCGACAGCATTTCCCGGCTTTGTCGGAGAAAGAGATAAACTTCTGCTGCCTGGTGAAGATTGGGGTCAGCATCAAGGACCTTTCCGATATATATTGCATCAGCCGTACTTCCGTCAGCCGCAAAAAACAACGGGTGAAAAGAGATAAGTTGGGATTGACGGCTGAAGACGAGACATTGGATTCTTTTCTGCAACATTTTTAATGCCCGGTATGCGATTGTCTATGTCGGTACTTCATTATTTCTTGCTTATATACCTGTAAATTAATGGAATGACATCCATTTGGCTTTCTCGCTTTGTCTATCGGAAAAGTTGTGGCTTTGAGTGCTCTTCTCTAATTTTGCGGTTATATTACTAATCTATAAAACAAGAAGAACATGAAAAACAAGAAACTGATGAAAGGCTTTTCCTTATTGATGGGAATCGCTTTGTTGGCAGGTTGCAGTGGTGCGGATAGAAAGAAGGCTTTGAACGGACAGCCGGTGGTAGGATCGGTCCGGGTTGTAAATGGTGATTCGCTATGGACTTGCGACTTTTCGGCATTGAAGGATACGATTGTGCTGCTTTTGAGCGACATTGCAGAAGATTTGCAGGTGGTGAAGTTGGATGGCAGTGACGAGGCGTTGGTGCCGACAAGCAATGTGTTGATTTCTGAACATTATATATTGGTTTATGGCAGACAACAGACTCCCTTTAAGCTGTTTGACAAGTCAGGTAAATTCCTTGCCAATGTAGGTTCTTTCGGGCAGGGACCGGGGGAGTATCAGTTGGTGTATGACGCGCAGATTGACGAGTCGGCAGGCCGCGTTTATATCTTGCCCTGGAATGCGAAAGCACTGCTTGCCTATAATATGGAGGGGCAATATACGGAAAGCATTCCTTTGCCGACTTTGGTTCCGAAAGGCAAGTTCAAGGTGGATAGCCGGAATTCAACGTTGTCGGTATTCATTCTTCCTTTCAACCATTTGCCTTACGTGGCATGGCGTCAGGACCTCCAAGGAAATCTGCTTGATACCATTCCCGGACGTCACCTGGCGGTACATCCGGATTTCAGCAACGAAGTGTTCAGCAACAAGGTGGGCGGAACGTTCGATGTATCTCTGTTCACTTTCTTTGAACTTCGTCCCGATACGCTTTATCACATGGAGGAGGGCCGTCTGCATCCGCGTTTCACGATGGACTTCGGGGGAAAAGATATTCCCATTCATTCGTATCAAGAGCTTCCGCATCAGTTTGTTGGCGATGTGATGGTGAAGAAGCAGGTTAGCGAGTACACCTACACTACAGAAGCGCCTTCCTATTTCATCATGGACAAGAAGACATTGAAGGGAAGTTTCTACAAGTTCGTGAACGATTATTTGGGAAATATGCCTGCCTATCTTTCCGCCAGCAGCGGCTACTATACGCTCAATATGGAGCCCGGCACGCTGAAGGAGGTGTTGGAGAAGCGTCTGGAACAGAAAACAGACCTTTCCGCAAAAGAGCGTGAACGCTTGCGGAAGTTGGCGGATAGTATTCAGGAGAATGACAATAACTATATCTTGTATGCAAAATTGAGGTAAGCTATGCAAAATGTTTGGGTTTGGGCTTTAATGGTGTGCCTTTTTTCATCGGCTTGTAAGCGGAAAGTGGAAAAGGAGTTGCCGGTTGCTGATACGTTGTCCGTGGTGGCAGAACCTGTACACCCGGCGGAACCGCCGTTGATGCCGGGAAGCGTTACTTTGACTGAGGATGATTTTGGTCCTCTTGTCGAATTGTCCGGTCAGCAGAAGGTCATGGATGAGGATGGACCGTTGTTCAAACTCTCTGAACCGGAAGTGCAGATAAATGAGGGATGCTTCCTGTTTCAGAATCGCCCTTCCGTTCAAACAAGCAAATCATTGTGGCTGCACCGGATACACTCTATTCGGTAGATAACATCCGGGGAGGAAAGGCGCTTTTCCATACGGTGTTGCAGGGAGATTCGACCGTAACGAAGCAGATTTATAACTTCTCTTTCAGCAAGAAGCATAAAGGGTGGGCGGCCTATATTGGCGATTTCCTGATGTCGCCTTCGGGCAACCGCATTGTTTATGCCTACAAGTATTTCCATAAGTTGGTGCTGATGGACAAGGAAGCGAAGGTCGTTCGTGACATAGCTTTTGAAGACCCGAGCGTGGATGCAAAAGATGACCAAAAGGCGTTGGGACCGGATAATGTGACTTATTATTGGGGAGCTTCTGCTACAGACCGCTATTTCTTTTTGGTTTATAGTGGACGCACTCCTTTGCAAGTGAGCCGGGAGAATGGGAAAGGTGATGGTTACATTTTTGTAGAGCAATTGGATAAAATAGAGGGAAACTAACATTTTTTAGACCAATAATTCCGATAAAAAGAACAGAAAGATTTAATTTTGCGCGTTCAAAAAAACTTTATGAATGATGCTGCTAATGGATGTTTTGCAAGGTGTGATAGACCTTGATACAAAGGTGCTTTTGTTTTTTAACGGGATGTACAATACCTATTTCGATTATTTTATGAGCGCGTACAGCGGCAAGTGGGTTTGGATTCCGATGTATGCCGCCATCTTATATGTGATGCTGCGCAACTTCTCGTGGAAGGTGGCCCTTGGTTGTGCGTTGTCGGTTGCTTTGGTCGTTCTCTTTGCCGACCAGGTGTGTGACGCTCTGATACGTCCATACGTGGAGCGGATGCGTCCGTCCAACCTGAACAACCCCATTTCGGAGTTGGTGCACATCGTCAATAATCGTCGCGGAGGACGATACGGATTTCCATCGTGCCATGCGGCAAACTCCTTCGGTCTGGCGTTTTTCCTTTTCTTTCTGTTCCGCAAGCGGTGGCTCACCGTTTTCATGATGGCTTGGGCATTGCTGACATGCTATTCGCGTGTCTATCTCGGCATGCACTATCCGGGCGACCTGTTGGTAGGTGGCCTCGTAGGGGCTACAGGCGCCTGGCTGGTTTACCGCTTGTTCGTGAAAGTCAGCGGATATAAGCGGGTGGAACATGTCAATCGCATCTATGCCCCCATATTGGTAGGTGCGCTGACTGTCGTAGGAATACTGGTCTATGCCGGGGTGATGGTGCTTTAAAGTTGCCTGCTCACCGTCACCAGCCCCTCCCGTGGCCTGCGGCTGAGCCGCGATGTGCTGCTTTGCGTGGCCGAATAGAGTGTATAGGCATACTCCTTCTTATTGAACAGGTTGTTGAGCCGGGCTTCCAATCGCCATTTCTTTGTCTTATAGACAAGGGAGGCGTCGGCAAGCAGGGTGGTGAGGTGCGTGTGTGCGTCCAGTTCGTTGCGGTAGTGTTCGCCGGAGAGGCGGAGGTCCAGGCGGCCGATGCCGAACGTCAGGTGCAGGCGTTGCACGATGTCCGACAACGGGGTGAGCCGGGTATCGTTGCCGATTTTGCTGCCGCCATATCCTAAGGTGGCATGGTATTCCGCTTCAAAGCCCGCTACGGGCGACCAGATGAGTTTGGGCTCCGCTTGCAGGTGGTCGTGGCGGTAGGTTTGCAGCAGGCTGTTGGTCAGTTGCTTGCCCGTGCTGCGGCTCAGGGTGAGATTCAGCGAAGTTTTCAGGTGCCAGTCGTAGAAGCCTTTGGAGAAGTTGCTTTTGAAGTTCCAGTTTTGGCTGTGGTTGGGCTGCAGGCGGCGGGTGTAGCTGACGGTTCCTTCCGAAAGGCACTGCTCCATCAGGGTGTTCCGGCGGGTGTGGCTGTAGGTCAGCGAGGCGGTGATGAAGAACTCCTGAACCGTGTTTTTATATTCCCCATAGAGGTTGTAGGTCTGCTGCGTGGCGATGGGGAAGAGTCCGTTGCCGTTTCGCCAGGTGCGGTAGTCGGTGCGGTATGGGGCGGGGTAGAGGTCGGTGAGGTCGCCTGCCGAACGCTTCAGGTTGCCGTAGCAAGAGAATTTCCAGTGATAGTCCGGCTGGAAGCGCAGGTAGAGCGAGGGGGTGAAGAAGAGGAACGAACGCTGCTGCGAGAAGTAACGCTGTGCCTTCAGTGGCAGAGAGAGGTTGCCCATCCATCGGCCGCGCTCTAGTTGGAAGTAGGGGGTGAGGTAGAGGGCGAGGTAGGAGGCGTTGAAGTCGGCGGGTTGTTTCAGTGTGGCACGTTCTCCTTGCACGCCCGCCTTGTATTGGTGGGTGAAGCCGTTGTGTTTTTTCAGGTAGGTTGCGCTGTTGTCGGTGTAGAGGCTGTGTTGCTCGAACCGGCTTTTGCCCTCTTCGAGCAGGAGCGATGCGGGCCGGTAGGCATAGCGGACGGTGGAAAGGAGTTCCCACGTGCCGCTTTCCCCGTTTCGGAGGAGGTGGAAGTGGTTGCCGGCGCTCAGTTGCGAGGTTTGCAGGGTCTGGCCTAACTCTTCCGAACAGCCACGCCCGGTTTCTCCCTCTACCTTGAATCGGTTGGCCAGATAGTTGCGGGCGTTGTTTTGCTCGTAGTGCAGTTCCAGGTTGGCGGCATCCGTGGTCAGGCGGTAGTGATAGGTCTCGTCCATCAGCAGGGTGTCTGTCGGTTGGTAATAGAGTTGGGTGTTCCGGCGTTGCTGGCCGATGTGGTCGTGGGTATATCCGGCTTGCAGGCGCAGGGTCTGTTCCTCTTTCCATTTGTACATCCGGTTTCCGTTCAGCGTATGCGTGTGGTTGAATAGCAGGCGCTTTTTGTCCAGCGGGGCACTGATGCCGGGTTGTGTGAGGAAGGCGGGGAGGGGGACGGACAACCCGTTGTTGGCGGTCAGCATCTGTTGCTCCGTGCTGAGGTCTTTGCCGCAGTTGTTCGTCTTGTAGCTGTAGATGCTCTGTTTCCCTTTGCCCAATTGCAGGGCGTTCAGGCCGCTTTCCCACAGCCATGGGGCGTCGTTGTCGCTTCTTCCGATGCCTGCCGTGGCGTTCACTATCCATTGGTCGCGTGCTTTCGGGTCCAGCTTCAGGTTCAGCGCCACTTCATCGGAGTTGATTTTGTCTTTCAGGGCTTTCACCGATTGGTAGTTCTCCATGATTTCCGCCGTCTTCACGGCTTTGGCGCTCAGGTTGTTGTTCACCTGGTTATACCGTCCGCCCGTCACGTCCATGCCCTCCACCAGGAAGTGGTCGATGGGCTTGCCCTTGTACTTCACCTGCCCGCTCTCCTCCACGTCCACGCCGGGCAGCCGTTTCAGCACGTCCTTGATGTGCACGTCTTTGGAGGAGGCGAATTGCGCGAGGTCGTATCGCACGGTGTCCTTGCGCCCCTGCACCCGTCCGCCCCGTATCTGCACCTCTTTCAGGACGATGGACGCAGTGTGCAGTCCGAAGTCCTGCCTCCCGGCAGACGCTACGTTGCGTATTTCCCGTTTGTAGCCCAGCAGCGAGGCGCTGAGTTGCAGGGTGTCGCCGTTGTGTCTCCACGGCAACGAGTAGTGTCCTTTGCTGTCGGTCAGGGCGTAATCTATCGTTTTCTGCCCGCGCATCACGCAGAGCATGACGGCTTCCAGCGGCTGGCGGCTTTCGGCGTCGGTGACGGTGCCGCTCAGGGTTTGGGCAGATAGCGGGCGGCATACGGTTGCCAGCAGGCAGCAGGCTGCGAAGAAGAGGATGTAGCCCGTTGCGGTGTGTGTATGAAGGGTGGTTTTCATTGGAATCTCTTTTTGAGTGTGTGGGCAAGATACCTTTTTCCGTGCCCGGTACAGGCAGGTGAAGAGGTCTGATAACTCCGTAGGAAAGGTAGTCTTTCCCCGTTTGTAAAGTTGTCTTTCCTTGCTTATAAAGTTTATCTCAGCTGCTGAGATATACATCCCGGCTGCTGAGATATACATCTCGCGTGCTGAGATGTATATCTCGCGCCGCGAGATGAAGTTTTTCTATAGTGTTTCCCTGTTTTATCTACGGGGAGATGCTGTTTCATCTCCCTGCTTAAACGGTTTCATGACCGTTGTCTGTGGAGGATGGCCTATTCTCTTTCTATCGGATTGTGCGGAATCCCTCTCGGCCGCATCTTGTTTCCGTTGCCGTCCGTCACGGTCATATTTACGCCCGGCTGGCCGTTGATGAAGCCCACGGGGTCGTCGTAGTAGCGTTCGTGTACCTTGCGGTATTGCTTGCGGCTGACCAGTTCGTAGTTTTTCAGGCGGAGGGTCATCGGTTGCGGGGTGCGGCTCAGCTCGATGCCGTTGGCGGTGAAGCGGTAGTGTCCCTCGCTGTCGGTGGCTTTCAGGATGAGGCCGGGCAGTCCGCCCAACTTCCAGGGACCTTCGCTGAGGGCGATTTCGTCGGTGAACCATGCCGTCCAGTGCCGTCCCCGGAAGTCGCATTCCGCCTTCCGGCACGCCATGCCCATCAGGCTGTCGGTCTCTTCGGTCAGTTCCCAGCGGGGGAACTCCAGCTTCTCTTCGTAGCGGATGCGGTTGAAGCCTGCCACAGAGTTCTGCGAGGTGACCTGTCCGGCGGGGAAACCCTTGCAGGTGATTTCGGTCATGCGCGAGGTGGCATACTGGTTCAGATGCCGGTTGATGGTCTCTTGCGAGGCTTTGTTGGCGAGGTCGGCGTTATAGACGGAATCGCAGATGTATTTGCTGTAGCTGTAGAACTTCGACACGCCGCTTCCCACCTCCAGTATCATGGTCTCTTCCAGCGGCTTCTCCTTCTTGGCGGTGTCCAGGTAGAAGACGGTTTCGTACTGCACGCGCAGTTGCAGGGTGCCGATGGTGTCTTGCTTCACATGTCCCTCGGGCATGAACACATTGAACTGGGCTTGTGCGGCGGGCGGCATCAGCAGTGCCGTCAGGCAGAGGGATAAAATCTTTCTTGTAGTCATAACGATTCAGTTTTTAGGGGTTTGTTACGGCTGCAAAGCTATCCGGTTTCTGTTTGTGCCGGGGAAGAAAGTTATTACTGAAATGTTACTCCGTCGGAAAAAGAACGCCTTGCGCGTACCTATTGAAGGCGAAACCATTACCTTTGTGGCAAAGAAACCGGAAAGGAAGTATGGAACAACGAATCAAAATAATCTGGATAGTCTCCCTCGCCTCCATGATGCTGATTGTGGCAGGGCAGGGGTATTGGCTGTGGAACCAGTGCCAATACCGCAACGAAGAACTGGTGAAGGAGGTGCGCGCCCGTGTGCTGGAAGCCGCTGCGCTGAATGACTCCGTGCGCAATCTGCATCCGAAGAAGATATTTACAGATTCCGTCTCCGTCGCTTGGGGAACCAACAGCAATCGGAATGCGGTGGTTGATTCGCTCGGAAATGAAAAGGTGGTCTATTCTTACGGCCTGTATGCCCGGGTGCGGCTTCGGAAGGCAGAGGTGTCGGAGGATACCGCCTCTCCGCTACTCTACAAAGACTCCATCTGCTTCCACACGAAGGAAGAGTTGGGATGGTCTTTCGAGAAGGAGATGCAGAAGTACAAGCTCCAGGTGGACGTGCCCTTCACGTTGCAGCGGTTCGACTCCGTGCTGGCGGTCAAGCTGCCCGGCGTCTCTTTCGATACGCAGTTCTGCACTCCGAGGGACTCGCTCTTCGTGACGGTGGATTCGGTGGCGCTGGCAGGCTCCCGTCTGCGTCCGGTGGTGGAGGTTATCTATCCCTATAACCCTTTGGGCTGGCAGCAGGTGCGGGTGACGGTTCGTCCGCCGTTGCCGATGCTGCTGCTCCGCATGGGTGGGCAATTGCTGGGCAGCTTCCTGCTGATTCTGTTGCTGGCATTCTGCCTGCTGTTCCAGGTAAAGACCATCCTGAAGCAACGCCGCATTGACGAGCTGCGGAAGAACTTTGTCAACACCATGATACACGAACTGAAACGACCGGTGCAGACCTTGAAGATGTGTGTCGCCTTCCTCAACGACAAGTCTCTGCGGACAGACGGGCAGGCGATGGACGAAGTGATACACGACTCCCTCTCCGAACTTGACAACCTCTCCGCCTATCTCTCGAAGCTCCGCGACATGACCCGTGCCGACGAGGAGCACATCCGGCTCTCTGTCTGCACCTTCGACATCCGGCAGACGGTGGAGGAGCTTATCCGCCTCTATCGTGCGCCCGAAGGCAAGGAGCTCTCGTTTGAAACCCGTTTCGGCGAAGCCACTTCGGTGACTGCCGACCCCGTACACCTCTCCAACATCGTCAGCAACCTGATAGAAAATGCCGTGAAGTACTCCGGTCCTTCGGTACACATTGTTGTGGAGTGCCTTTCCTCTCCTCATCAATTCATCCTCCGTGTCTCCGACAACGGCATCGGCATCCCCGCCTCCGAACAGGGCAAGGTATTTGATAAGTTCTATCGAGGCACCTGGCTGCCCGACTCCTCCCTGCCCGGCATCGGCCTCGGACTGAGCTACGTCAAGCTGCTTGTGGAAGCCCATCATGGCACCGTCTCCCTGAGCAGTCAAACGGGGAAAGGCACCATCGTAGAAATCAACCTCCCGCAATAATCTTTCAATTTTTAATTCTCAATTTAATCAAGATGCTCAAGATTCTTTTCGCCGACGACGACCTCAAGTACTCCATGCTCTTGAAACGCTTTCTTGAAAAAGAAGGGTACGAAGTGACCTACGCCGGAAACGGCGCCATCGCCCTCGAACAGTTTCCCCTTGTCAAGCCCGACCTGGTGTTGCTCGACATCAACATGCCCGGCTTCAACGGATTTGAGGTAGCCGAACGCATCCGCGAGACCGACAGGCGTGTCCTCATCTTCTTCCTCTCCGACCGCAGCGACAAGGCCGACCGCCTGCAAGGCTTCCGGCTCAAAGCCAACGACTACCTTGCCAAGCCCTTCTATCCCGAGGAGCTGATAGCCCGCATCCGCGAGCGCTTCGCCTCGCAACTTTCCGACACGGTGGAAGAGGAGATCTACCGCTTCGGACAGTCTGTCTTCAACTACAGCACGAACGAAATCCGTACGGGGAACAACAAAGTGCTCATCACTTCCCGCCAGGCGGACATCCTTCGCCTGCTTGCCCGGCATCCGAACTGCGCCGTAGTGCGGGATGTGCTGCTGGAAGCCGTCTGGGGCACCTCTTCCTACGCCAACTCCCTTGCCCTGAACGTACAGATGACCTACCTACGCAAAGCCTTGAAGAACGACCCGACGGTGCGGATTGAGTCGCTGATGAAGAAGGGGTATGTGCTGGTGGGTTAATAGATTAGTCGGAACTCCGCCCATACCGGCAGATGGTCGCTGTATCCTGCCTGATACTTCATACCGTAGTAGGTGCGGAAAGGAATTTTCCCACCATACTTCTTGTCTTCTGTCAGTAGAAAAGGTGCACGGAACACATCGGCTTTCGTTTCGTCCGTATAAAGCGGAGATGATTTTTGCAGGAGGCCGCCCGATACGATGAGGTGGTCCAGAAGTCCCCATTCTTCCCGGTATTTGTAGCTTCCGTACTCCTTACGGTCGGCTGCTTTTCCCGCTAACAGGTGATAGAGTCGTTTTGTGTGGATTGAATCGGTTTGGATAGGCGGTCGCTCCGCTTGCAGTACTTGCCGCACCGATTTGTTGTTAGGATAATCGTTGAAGTCTCCCATCAAGATGATTTGCGGATGTTGCCGTAATTGGAGCAGGCTGTCTATGGCGGCCTTCGCTATACGGGCGGCGTGCATCCGATAGGGTTCAGACTCCTTCTCACCTCCCGAACGGGAAGGGAAGTGGGCTACAAATACATCCAATGTGTCTTTGTTCAGTAGCAGTCCGCTGACGTGCAGGATGTCCCGCGTAGGGCGGTCTTTCTTTCTAAGTTGGGTGACGGGAAGGCTTTGATGGGCGATGGGTTTGAATTGGCTGCGTTGATAGAGCAGTGCCACATCGATGCCGCGTTCATCGGGCGATTGGGTCATCAGGTAGCGGTAATCGGCTTCGCGCAGGGCGGAATAACGGATAAGGTCGCGCAAGACACTGTCGTTCTCCACCTCGCACAAGGCAACGAGTGCAGGCGGTGTCCAGCCGCCGACGGCGATGATGACACGGGCGATGTTGTCCAGTTTCTTCTTGTATTTGAAGTAGTTCCAATGGCGGATGGCATCAGGCAGGAATTCTTGGTCGTTCTTCAGGCTGTCGTGTCGGGTGTCGAACAGGTTTTCCACGTTGTAGCTCATGATGCGGAAGGTGAGCGTGTCTTTTCCCTCTTGCCCGTACAAATAGAGGTACGGGCAGAGGAATAAGACAATGGGTAAGATGTTCTTTATCGGATTTCTTGACATCCTGCGTTCTTTTATTGTTTGGCAGGAATATGCTTCAGAATATCCAGCAGGTGGTTCCAGAACTTCTCTACCGTGGGGATAAGCATCCGTTCATCGGGCGAGTGAACACCTTGCAGCGTAGGACCGAAGGAAATCATATCCAGCGAAGGATACTTGTCGAGGAACAAGCCGCACTCCAGTCCGGCATGGATGGCTTTCACCTTGGCTTCCACCCCGAACAGGCGTTTGTAGGACTCAACCGCCACTTCCAGAATCTCTGAATGCGGATTGGGTTTCCAGCCGGGATAACCATCACCGAAGGAGACGCTGGCACCGCCCATCTCGAAGACCGTGCGCACCATGTTGGCGATGTCTTGCTTGGAAGAAGCGGTGGAACTGCGTTGGCTCGTCTCAATACGGATGATGTGGTTGGGTTTCATCTTGACCGAAGCCAGGTTGGTGGAAGTCTCTACCAGTCCCGGAATGTCTTGGCTCATGGCATATACGCCGTGCGGAGCGGCATAGATGGTTTGCAGCAGACGCTTGGTGGTATCGCGGTCGATGGCTGTGGGGCGTGCGTTTTCCGATTCGAGCACGAACTGCAGGTCGGGGTCAACCACGGCATATTCGGCTTCCACTTCGGCGGCAAAGACATTCAGGTCGGCGCGCAGGGCGTGTTTGTCGGCTTCGGGGATGGCGATGACGGCGTGGGCTTCGCGGGCGATGGCGTTGCGCAGGTTGCCGCCGTCAATCTCGCAAAGGTAGAGGTCGTACTTCTTGGAAGCCAGACTCAGGAAGCGGTTCAGCAGTTTGTTGGCATTGCCGCGTCCCAGGTGGATGTCGCCGCCGGAGTGACCGCCCTTCAAGCCCTTCACCTGCACCTTGCAGAAGAAGTGGCCTGCCGGCACTTCCACTTCTTTATAAGTGAACTCGGCTACGGAATCGATGCCGCCAGCACAACCGATGAAGAGTTCGCCCTCGTCTTCGGAGTCGAGGTTCAGCAGGATGTCTCCGTTCATGAAACCCTCTTTCAGGGCAAAGGCGCCGGTCAGTCCGGTCTCTTCGTCCACGGTGAAGAGGCATTCGATGGGACCGTGTTCGATGGTTTCATCCGTCAGTACGGCAAGTTCGGTAGCCATGCCGATGCCGTTGTCGGCACCCAAGGTTGTGCCTTTGGCTTTCAGCCATTCGCCGTCTATCTCGGTTTCGATGGGGTCGGTCAGGAAGTCGTGCTTCACGTCGTTGTTCTTTTCGCACACCATGTCGATATGTGATTGTAGGACGACGGTCTTGCGGTTTTCCATGCCCGGTGTGGCGGGTTTCTTTATCAGTACGTTTCCGGCTTCATCCACCTTCGTTTCCAATTGATGTTTTTCTCCGAACGCTTTCAGGTAAGCGATGATTTTCTCTTCCTTCTTGGAAGGGCGCGGCACTTGACAGATTTCCTCGAAGTAGTGGAACACGCCGGCTGGTTTCAAGTCTTTTTTCTCCATAATTATTTCAGTTTGCGGCTGTCCTGTGTGTATCGGCACAGCCTATGTTTCTTAATTGTAAATTGTCATTTGTCTATTAAACGGGCTCTTCTTTTGCTAAAGATGGTTAAATGAATTGGCTATTTCATACCCCTTTCTTTTTTTTTAGAGCAAAAAAGGTGGGTTAGTCCAACCAAAGCCCTATATTTGCACCCACAAAAATAGTAAAAACGCTATTTTCATGTAACAAAATTAGTGGAAATGCTTGAGACAATACTGATAACTTTGTTAATTGTTGCTATTTGCATTGTTTTATTAGGTGTAAAGGTCTTTTTTGTGAAGGACGGTAAGTTTCCTAACAGCCACGTCAGCGGCAATAAGGCAATGCGCGATAGAGGTATCGGTTGTGTGCAGTCGCAGGACAGGGAGGCGCAACGCAAACCCCGCTTTTCCATCAATGAACTTGAAAAGGCCTTGAATGATGGTATGAATTAAATTTTAAAAAACAATACTTATCAATTATGAAGAGATTAAACTACCTCATGAACGGTTTGGCAGCTCTCGCGGTAATCGTTCTATTTGCTCAATGTGCTGGTAATAATGACAAACAGGCTGCAAATGCCCCTGCTCATGCCGGTGGATTATTGGAGATGAAGATTGCTTTTGTTGAAATAGATACGCTTTTGGCAAAATACAATTTCTGCGTGGATTTGAATGAAGCTATGGTGAAGAAGAGCGAGAACGTGCGTCTGACCATCAACCAGAAGGCTACCGAACTGGAGAAACAGAAACAGGAGTTCCAGACTAAATACCAGAACAATGCGTTCCTTTCTCCAGAAAGAGCGCAGCAAGAGTACAACCGTATTGCCAAGCTGGAACAAGACCTGCAGAACCTGAGCAACAAGTTGCAGTCGGAGTTGATGAGCGAGAACGAAAAGAACAGCCTGCAGCTGCGCGACTCCATCAACGCTTTCCTGAAAGAGTATAACAAGACCAAAGGCTACAGCATGATTATCAGCAATACCGGTTTCGACAACCTGCTTTATGCTGACAGCGTTTACAACATCACCCGTGAGATTCTGGATGGTTTGAACGCAAGATACTCTGCTCCGGTGAAGAAATAATAGGATTACACATATAAAGATATACAAAAGGGGCGGTTCGGGATATTCCGGACCGCCCCTTTCGTATGAGGTTAGGCTTTCAACGATTCGATGGTCTGTCGGACTCGCTTTTCGGTGGTGACGTTACGGTTGTATTCATCGATGGTCACCGTTCCTCCCATCGAAACGCATTCGTTGTGATGAATCATTTGGCTGGCAACGCTCTCCCTTGCCGAGAAGTGGAACTCGCGGATGCCGGTTTCAGCGGCAATGCGTGCGATGTTGTTCTCGTTCACGCCACATCCTGCCAATAGGATGATGCGTCCGGCTGCCTGTTCTTGCAATTCTTTCAGCAGGGGGATACCCTGTTCGGCTGTGGGCTGTTGTCCGGAGGTGAGGATGCGGTGGCAGCCCAGGCTGATTATGTCCTCCAATGCCTGCTTTGGATTGCGGCAGACATCGAAAGCGCGGTGGAAGGTGACGGACATGCCTTGCGAGGCCTCCATCAGCTGTCTCATCAGCGGGATGTCGATGTCGCCTTCTGCCGTGAGGCATCCGAAGACTACGCCGTCAGCCTTCAGCCGGCGGGCATTGGCGATGTCTTGCAGCATGATGCGTTGTTCAAGGGGCGAATAGAGGAAATCGCCTCCGCGTGGGCGAATGATGACATGCAGTTTGGTTTCCTTCAATACTTCCCGCGCAACGGTGATATCTCCGTAGGAAGGGGTGGTTCCACCTTCGGGAATGCCGGCGCACAATTCTACGCGGTCGGCTCCTCCGGCTTGTGCGGCGATGCAACTCTCTACGGAGTTGGCGCACACTTCAAATAGATATTTCTCCATAACATATTCATTTTATATCTGTTGTACAAAAATAAGAAAAGGGTGAATAAGATTCACCCTTTTCTCTACATTATTTTAGTTTTATGGCTTATTTGGCATAGCTTACCGCACGCGTCTCGCGGATGACGGTAATCTTCACCTGTCCCGGATAGGTCATCTCGTCTTGAATCTTCTTGGCGATTTCACCGGAGAGGCTTTCTGTCTGCTTGTCGTCAATCTTGTCGGCACCGACAATGACGCGCAGCTCGCGACCGGCCTGGATGGCGTAGGTCTTCGTCACGCCCGGGTAGGACATGGCAAGCTGTTCAAGGTCGTTCAGGCGTTTGATGTAAGCTTCCACAATCTCGCGGCGTGCTCCCGGACGGGCACCTGAGATGGCGTCGCACACCTGTACGATGGGAGCCAGCAGGCTGCTCATCTCCACTTCGTCGTGGTGGGCACCGATGGCGTTGCAGATATCCGGTTTCTCTTTGAACTTCTCGGCCAGCTTCATGCCGTAGAGTGCGTGCGGCAATTCCGGTTCCTCGTCGGGCACCTTGCCTATATCGTGCAGCAGTCCGGCACGTTTCGCCTTCTTGGGGTTCAATCCCAGTTCGGATGCCATGACGGCGCAGAGATTGGCCGTCTCGCGGGCGTGCTGCAACAGGTTCTGGCCGTAGGAGGAGCGGTATTTCATCTTACCGATGATGCGAATCAGTTCGGGGTGCAAGCCGTGGATACCCAGGTCGATGGTGGTGCGCTTACCGGTTTCGATGATTTCCTCTTCCACTTGTTTGCGCACTTTGGCCACCACCTCTTCGATGCGTGCGGGGTGGATGCGTCCGTCCGTTACCAACTGGTGCAATGCCAGACGAGCTATTTCGCGGCGAACCGGGTCGAATGCCGACAATACGATGGCTTCCGGTGTGTCGTCCACCACGATTTCCACGCCGGTAGCTGCCTCCAATGCGCGGATGTTGCGTCCTTCACGACCGATGATGCGGCCTTTGATTTCGTCCGATTCGATGTGGAATACGGTGACGGAGTTTTCGATGGCTGTTTCCGTAGCCACCCGTTGGATGCTCTGTATCACGATGCGCTTTGCCTCTTTGCTTGCCGTCAGCTTGGCATCATCCATGATGTCGTTGATGTAGGATTGCGCCTGCGTCTTGGCTTCTTCCTTCAAGGATTCCACCATCCGTTCCTTGGCTTCTTCGGCAGAGAGTCCGGAGATGGCTTCCAGTTTTTCTATCTCCTGGCGTTGCATCTGGTCCAGTTCTTCTTTCTTCTTATCGACGATCACCAGTTGTGCCTCCAAGTTCTCTTTCACGGCTTCAGCTTCCATCTTCTTGCGTTGTACCTCTTCCTGGCGTTGGTTCAGTACCAGTTCGCGCTGTTTCAGCTTGTTTTCCGCCTGCTGTATCTTTTGGTTGCGGATGGCCACTTCTTTTTCCAACTCTGCCTTCTTGTTCAGGAATTTTTCCTTTACTTCCACCAGTTTATTCTTCTTGATTACTTCTGCTTCCGCTTCCGCGCTTTTCAGGATGGCATCGTATTTGCCTCTCAACCCGTGTTTGAAAAACACGTACGAGGCGATTCCTCCGAGGATGAAGCATACAATTGCTACTACTATTGTAACTGCTGTCATTTTTTTGTTTTTTTATGGTATATAATAAAAAAGCACTGCATAAAGGCCGCCTGTGGGGCAAGCTTTTGTACAGTGCGTAAATAATTCTCTTTCATGGAAGACGGAAGAAAGGCGGCTATTCTTCTTTGAAGTAAGCTTCCAATTCTTCGGTCAGTTCCTTTATTTTAGCCGTGTATGGTTCGGTATCGTTCCGCTCTTTTATCTGGAGGTTCTCCAAAGCGAATTGATAGGCTACCATTGCTATAATCCTCTCCGGAGGTACATTCTGATAATGCTCCCGATACGCCATTACATGGGTATCTACCTGTTTGGCGGCTTTCCTGACCATCTCCTCGTCCTCTCGTTCGATGGTGATGGGATAAGAAGCTCCTGCCATTTGCAGGTTTATTTTTATTTTATCGTTCATACATCTTCTGTTCTTTATTCATTCAATAAAGCGATGCATTTATCGACTTCACGCACTAATTTTGACAATCGCAGTTTCGTCTCTTTCACGTCGCTGCCGTTAAGGCTGATTGCCGTAGCTGTTTTTAGGTCCGTGTAGCTTTGTTCCAGTTCGTTATATTCGGCTTGTATCTTTTTGCATGCTTCTTCTTTGGCTTCAAGAAGTTGCTTCAGTTCGGCGTTCTCGCGCTTTAATTCATCGTGCAGATAGATTAAATGTCGCAGTCTCGCTTCAAAGGTACTTAATAGCTTCTTTTCTTCGTCCGTCATTACTACACCAAAATTGTACACAAAAATACAATTTACTTGTAAATTACAAAAGTTTTTCCATGAAAAATGTCTCTCTTTTCGCTATTTATTCTTTTGGGGAGGTTGTAAGGCTTCTTTTCTTCTGTTTTTTCTCCGGTTGCGGAAGGAGGCGGGTGGTGGAGGAGTTTGTGCCGGAAACGGTTGTGCAGTCGGATTACTATAGGTGGAAAGGAAGGAAAAGGTGCTTTCCAAAGCTTGTTAAGTCTTGAGGA
Organism: Bacteroides sp.; assembly: GCF_029057325.1. Taxonomy (GTDB): domain Bacteria; phylum Bacteroidota; class Bacteroidia; order Bacteroidales; family Bacteroidaceae; genus Bacteroides. The sequence goes on from NZ_JAICZW010000148.1 coordinate 21,999, forward strand.
AAAAATCTATAAGTCCGGTCTTAAAGTTCATCTTGCGTGCTGAGATGTATATCTCAGCGGCTGAGATGCAAATCCCGGCACGCGAGATGTATATCTCAGCACGCGAGATGAAGTTTATCTCCTGCTTCAAGTGGTTTTTCCTCCGAAGGAAACTGTTTTCCCGACGGAAGTGAAAGGTTCCCGCCACGGGTGTCTGACGGGGAGGAGGACGGTGGCTGGCGGACGGGAGGAAAGTGGCGTGCCGGATGGCGGCATGAAAAGGATGGAATAAAGTGAGATAGTTTACGAAATAATTTGGTTTATAAAATAAACCATCTATGTTTGCAGTGGAGTTCGAACCCATAGTGTGTATATATATAATAAGGTGTAACTTTAAAAGATGTGACAATGGAAGAAAGAGCATTGAACGAGAAGGAGAGTTTGGAACTCATCGCTCGGATGATACAGAACAGCAAGCGGAATCTGGAAATAGGCGGCAGGAACATTTTCCTGCTGTGGGGATGGCTGGGGGCGCTTGTTCCCCTGGTGGTGCTGGGCGCTGTGTGGAAGACAGGAAACCCGGCGTGGAACTGGTTGTGGTTTCTGATACCGCTGGTGGGATGGCCCGTGCAGCACTGGCTGACGCGAAAAGAGAGCAAGCCGGTGATTACTTATACGGACAGGGTACTGAATGTGGTGTGGCGCACGGTGGGCATTGTGGGCATGTCGGGCATCACCTGGCTTTGCCTTATTGCGAACAACATGTCGCTGATGTTGCCGGGCGTCATCCTGGTCGTGGCAATCGGGAGCGTCCTAACGGGGCATCTGATAGAAGACTGCTTTCTGGCAGGCGGCGCATACTTCTCTTTGGCGCTGGCGGTGGTGGCGTGGGCCGTTTGTCTGTCGGCGGGGCTGAGTTGGAATCTGTATTACTTTGTGTTTTCGGCCAGTTTTTTCATCATGCTGGTGATCCCGGGCTGGGCTATGAACAAGAAAAAGAAGAGAAGCTGATATGTTTAGAGAACTGAATCCTTTGCTTCACAGCGAACTGCGCCTTGCCGTGATGTCGTTGCTCATCAGCGTAGAGGAGGCCGACTTTGTCTATATCCGCCAGCAGACCGGTGCCACGGCAGGCAACCTCAGCGTGCAGATAGACAAGCTCGGCAAGGCAGGCTATGTGGAGGTGACAAAGACCTTCAAGGGCAAGATGCCCTGCACCCTTTGCCGGATTACTCCGCAGGGGGTGGATGCCTTTGAGGAGTATGTGGAGGCGTTGAAGACTTACATCATGAAGTAGGAATTCAAGAAAATAGTTGTACTTTTGCGGATAACTCCTAAAAAAAGAATACATGCAATGAGAATCTTAGTCACTTACGCCGTTCAAGGCGAATTTACGGAATTGAAGTTCCCCGGGCTGATAGGGGAGGAAGAGGTACAGGTGGGCTACCTCCGCACCGGAGTGGGCAAGGTGAAGTCCGCCTTCTATCTGGCAGAGGCCATCAACCACGGGCAACCGGACTTGGTGGTGAACATTGGCACGGCAGGCACCATCCGCCATCGGGTGGGCGACATCTTCGTCTGCCGCCGCTTCATAGACCGCGACATGCAGAAGCTGACCGACCTGAGCATGGAATGCGAGATAGATTCCTCCGACCTGCTGGTGCGGAAAGGCTACTGCCTGCATTGGCACGGAAGCGGGGAAGGTGTGTGCAACACGGGCGACTCCTTCCTGACGGAACTTGCGGACGTGACGGGCGATGTGGTGGATATGGAGGCATACGCGCAGGCGTGGGTATGCCGTGCCAAGGAGGTGCCCTTCATCGCGGTGAAGTATGTGACGGACATCATCGGGCAGAACTCCGTGAAGCAATGGGAAGAGAAGCTGGCCGATGCGCGTAAGGGGCTGGGAGCGTTCTTCTCATTTCAAAGTCTTGAATGAGAGGATGTGGCAACTGATGCCCACAGCCAAAAGCAGCATCAGGGCTTTTGCCCACAGCAGGGGGATGAGGAAGAGGATGCAATAGAGCATCGTGCCCCACATCAGCAGCAGGGAGAGGACTTTGGCCCGCAAAGGGATGGCTTTGTTCTCACGGAAGTTCCGGATATAGGGACCGAAATGCTTGTGGTTCAGCAACCATTGGTACAAGCGGGGCGAGCCTCTGAAATAGAGGGTTGCCGTAAGCAGCAGAAAAGGGGTGGTGGGCAGCAAAGGCAGGAATATGCCGATGACACCCAGCACCAGAGAGACGGTTCCTAAAACGATGCAGATAGTTTTCATGCGGCAAATGTACAGAAAATCTTCTGTTTTTTGTACTTTTGCCGCCGCGCCGAGGTGACATTAGGTGCGGAAATGAAAATAACAAATTATTAATTAGCGTATTAACAACATGTACACAGTCATCAAACGGATGGAGGTGTCGGCTGCTCATAGCCTGCAACTCTCCTATCGCAGCAAGTGTGAGAATCTGCACGGTCACAACTGGATTATCACGGTCTATTGCCGTTCCCGCGAACTGAACGCCGACGGGATGGTAGTCGATTTCAGTCACATCAAACAGGTGGTGAAGGAACAATTGGACCACCGCAACCTGAACGAAGTGCTCCCTTTCAACCCTACAGCCGAGAACATCGCCCGCTGGGTATGCGACCAGATACCTACCTGCTTCAAGGTGGAGGTGCAAGAGTCTGAAGGAAATACAGCCGTCTATGAGAAAGATTAACGAGATATTCTACAGCTTGCAGGGCGAAGGCTATCATACGGGCACGCCTGCCGTGTTCGTACGCTTCTCCGGCTGCAACCTGAAGTGCCCTTTCTGCGATACGCAGCACGAGGAGGGCACGCAGATGTCCGATGACGAGATTCTGGAAGAAGTCGGCAAGTATCCTGCTACTACGGTCATCCTGACCGGTGGCGAGCCTTCCCTCTGGATAGACCGTGGCTTCATCGAACTTCTGCATCGGGCAGGCAAGTATGTCTGCATCGAGACCAACGGTACACGCCTGCTACCCGATAACATCGACTGGGTGACCTGCTCGCCTAAACAGGGAGGAGAATTAAGAATCACCCGCATGGACGAGGTGAAGGTGGTATATGAAGGGCAGGACCTCGCCGCCTACGAACAACTTCCCGTCCGGCACTTCTTCCTCCAGCCCTGCTCCTGCCTCAATACGAAGGAGACGGTGGAGTGCGTGATGCGGCATCCTAAGTGGCGGTTGAGTTTGCAGACGCATAAGTTGATAGATATACGTTGAGAAAACGATAGGTAAGTGAATATAGCTTTTATCCGAAATTTTCCTGTGACAAATGCCTGAATCTTATAGATTTCTTATAGTTTTGTAACATGAAAACTTTTATACCTAAATTGATTGGCTGTTTCGCGTTATCGGTCAATTCTCTTGCCGGTTTCACTCAAACGGTTGTATCGGAATCTACTAAAGAGCCGATAGCGTATGCTAATATTGGGGTAATCGACCGGAACCTGGGTACCGTTACTGATTCTTTAGGCCGTTTCTCGTTGAAAATTCCCTTGGAATATGCGAATGATTCCATACGAATTTCCTCTGTCGGTTATATTGCACAAACATTTGCGGTCAGAGACATTGCGAATCTGCCGGACACAATCACACTTGCAGACGATGTAATCATGTTAAGTGAGGTGGTCGTAAAACCTCAGCGTATAAAGCATAAGACGGCAGGGCGCAAAGAGGGAGGAGGCTCTATCTTTATTGAAATGGAAGGATATAAGGCTGCCGGACAGGGATTGGCAATTCCGCTGAAAGTGAAAAACCGCGCATGGCTGAAAGAGATTGGCTTCACCATCATTACTGAGAACAGACCTCTTTCCCGTATGAAATTCCGGGTGAATATCTATCGCAAGGAAGCTGGTTCCTATGTATTGCAGAAACTGAATCCCGTATATTTCAATTATGATAAGTCCCAACTTATAGACGGCTCCTTTTCTTATATATTTCCCGAAGAGATAATGTTGGAGAAGGGTGATTTCTATGTGGAGTTAGAGTTCCTTGAAAATTTCTCAAACGAATACTTTATCATGAGGACAAAGCCGATTACAGGCAAAACGCGGTATCGGTATGCAAGCCAGTCTAAGTGGGAAACACTCCCGTTTGGTGCTCCTGTCTATGTAGAATATGATGCTATAGAATAACTTCATGACTTGTACTAAACAAGAAGAAAGCCGCAAGTCAATGGACTTGCGGCTTTCTATCTTCGCACGGGAGGAGAGGCTCGAACTCCCGACACCCGGTTTTGGAGACCGGTGCTCTACCAACTGAGCTACTCCCGTGTTTGCGGCTGCAAAGGTAGTGTAAACTTTGGAATATGCAAGGCTTTTGGGTAATTATTTTAAGCAGGAATAGAATTATAATAGCTGTAGATCTTGATACATAAGGCGATAGGCGGCAGCTTTCTTTTCCAAGGCAAGCGGATAGGCTCTGGAAGAAGAGGGCATTCGGTAGAGGCGCATCGGCTTCTCTTCAAAAAGGAATTCGGTGAAGTCACCCACCTTGGGCTTGTCGATGGAGAATTGTGCGCAGAGCGTATCGGTGGCTTTTTCGCCGGTGGTGACAATCGCTTGGCAGTGGGGGATCCGGTGAAGCAGGGAGGTGACATCGGTGGGCTGCACGATTTCCAGAAACTTGTCTGAGGCGTTGTCCTGCAGGCGGCGCACGGCAGAGGCCGTGTCAAACAGGGCGATGCCCTTTTCTTGCAGGAAACTTACCAGCCGCTCTTTGCAGAAGGCTTTCTGCTCCTTTTCTACGAAATAGTCCTTGTTGTCGAAGAACAGGAGTCCTACGATTCGCCACATGTCGTTGTTCCAGTTGGGGTAATAAAACTCCATGGACCATCGTTTCTTTTGCGGTGGAAAGCTCCCCAGCATCAGCAGACGGGCGTTGCCGGGGAGGAAGGGTTTCAGGGGATGCTGTTCTATTCCCATTGAGCGGTTATTTCTCTTCTTCGTTTCTCTTCTTCGGTTCTTTCTTGGCAAGCATAATCACGTTATATACGTATTCGCTCATCCATTGTTCCGAATAGCCCAAACGTTCTTTGTATTGGCGCACGGCCATGGCGGTCTTGTGTACATCGTCCTTCTTCCACACGGTCTTGGTGCAGACATCGTGTACGGTCTTCTCGGTCATGGTGCGCAACGCTCCTTTAAAGAAGGCAGGCAGGCGGAACTTCCATTGCATCAGGTTGCCCATCAGCATCATCAGGTCGTTGGAGAAGCCCTGATACATGAAGAGATAGCCCTGTACGTCGTTTTGCGTGCGGCAATGTTTCTTGACCGATGCGTCTATTTCCTTGAAGAAGTTTTCGCTGATGCCATAGTCCTGCATCAGCATTTTGCGTGAAGCGGTCTTTTCGGCTTGTCCCAAGCGTCCTCCCTGCGTCGGTATCTTGAACAGACGCTTGAAGTTTGCCACGTCGGGAACAAAGCGGATATTGGTGATTCCCAAATTGGCTGCTATTACAGATTGGAAATAAACGCGGGTCAGTGAGATGAAGTCTTCTACATTCTTGGAAGAGACTTCTTCGCTGTTTTTGTTGAGTAATTTGGCAAATAAACCCATATAAGATGATTTATAATTTATGATTTTATGATTGGCGGATTATCAAGGCCGAAGCGAATCCGGTTGCAAAATTACGAAATAAGTTGATTTACACCAACAATTGTATCGGGTATAAATCGTAAATGCTGAATTATGGGACTATGGAACGTGGGCGCCAAAGGAACTTTTGTCGAAAAAACTTGTTCGGATTTGATTTTCATGTGGTGGAATATTCTTTCCTTTGCACATTCTTTTCTATTAATAACAATAACAAAAACAGAATGGACTATGAGAAGTTTTGCATCAGACAATAATTCCGGCGTGCATCCGTTGGTGATGGAGGCACTGAACCGTGCCAATAATGACCATGCTGTCGGCTATGGCGATGACCCTTGGACAGCAGAGGCGGTCCGTAAAATCAGGGAGATGTTTTCTCCGGATTGCGAACCGCTGTTTGTATTCAACGGTACGGGCAGCAATGCGGTGGCTTTGCAACTGTGTACCCGCCCTTACAACTCTATCATCTGTGCGGAGACGGCACATATCTATGTGGACGAATGCGGTTCTCCAGCTCGTATGACAGGTTGTCAGATACGTCCTGTCGCCACTCCCGACGGCAAGCTGACCCCCGATTTGATTCGTCCTTATCTCTGTCACTTCGGTGAGCAGCATCATTCGCAGCCGGGTGCTATCTACATTTCCCAATGTTCGGAGTTGGGCACCATCTATCAACCAGAGGAGATTCGCGCTTTGACGTCGCTCGCTCATCAACATGGCATGTATGTCCACATGGATGGTGCCCGTCTAGCCAATGCTTGTGCGGCATTGCACCTTGGGTTTAAGGAGTTGACGGTGGATTGCGGCATTGATGTCCTCAGCTTCGGAGGTACGAAGAACGGGTTGATGTTAGGCGAGAGCGTGATTGTCTTTAACCCTGTCTTGAAGAAGGAGGCTTACTTTGTGCGTAAGCAGTCGGCACAGCTAGCTTCCAAACTGCGTTACCTCTCCTGTCAGTTCACGGCTTACCTGACGGATGACCTTTGGCTGAAGAACGCCACGCACGCCAACCGTATGGCGAAGATTCTGTATGACGGACTGAAGGAGCTGCCCGGCGTGCGCTTCACACAGAAGATGGAGAGCAACCAGCTCTTCCTGACGATGCCCCGCCCCGTCATTGATGAGTTGTTGAAGTCTTATTTTTTCTATTTCTGGGATGAGGCTATCAATGAAATCCGTTTCGTGACATCGTTCGATACAACGGAAGAGGATATTCAGGAACTGCTGCAAGCGGTGAAGAAGTTGCTTTAACCGGATGATTTGCCTGTTGACAGGCAGATATGAAATGGCACGCGGATGAACGGATTGAATAGAATCCGCGCCATCCGCGTGCTGTCTTTCAAATGCCGACCGCTTCCCGGACCGGAACGAACGTATATCCTTTCCGTTTCAGTGTCTTTATCATCTTATCCAGATAGCCGTTATAGAACTTGTCTGTGCGGCGGTCGTCCGTACCGAAGTGTATCAGTAGCAGATGTCCGTTCAGTCCCTCTTTCTTTTCCACTTCCATGATTTTGTCATAGATGAACCGGCTGCTTCTGTATTTTGTACCCATATCGGGAGTCGTGTAGTCGGCGTTGCTCATCGTGCCTGGTGTGAAGTTGATGATTTGGAGTCCCATGCTCTTTGCCCAGGCGGCTATCTCCTTATTATAATATTCGTAAGGGGGAATGAAGACGGGAGCGTCCTTGTAGTCAATGCCGGCTTTGCGCATCGTTTCGTAACTCTTTCGGATGTCCTGTTCAAACTCTTGACGGGTCACCAACAGAGAGTCCCGATTCTCCCACGGCATATAGAGCAAGTGACCGTAACTGTGGCTTCCCACGTAGTGCTTATCGTCGAGCAGGCGTTTCACGATGTCGGGATAGCGTTCATAAAACTCGCCGGTGAAGAAGAAGCCTCCTTGGATGCCGTGTTTCTTGAGCGTGCGCAGGATGGCATCCGCGCCGTCCGCTTTGTCGGCAGCGGTGAATACCAATGTGATTTGTTTCTTGGACGGGTCGGTGCGCACAATGCCTCCGTTGACATACCGGTTGTGGTCGCATCGGATTCCTGCCTGTTCCATTCCTTCCTTTTGCATGGCGGAAAGGTAGTAGGTGAGGCAGGCCGTTCCGTCCATGGTCGGTTCGTTGGTGGAGTAGTCGTGAAGGGCATCGTGATACACCATCAGGTCGGGTTGGAAGCGTTCATAGTCCTGTCCGGGAGTTCCGGGAATGCCTGTCATATTGACACCCCGCAGGCTTTCGAAGATGCTGCGATAGACAGGGCCGTCCACCAGGCCTCCGGTGGTATTGCCCACACCGGCATTCAGCAAAGATGAATGGGGTTGCGACGGGTAGTCTCCGTAGAGGGGCAGTTCCACAATCATGCTTGTTCCCCACGGATTGCAGCCGAACAGCCAGTCGCGAAGGGCGGCTTCCATTTCCGCATACGTGTTGTCACCGGTGAGTTGGCGGTACAGGCGGCATTGGGTGAGCATGGCGGTAGTCAGGTTGTTGGAGCACCATATATAAGGTATGCCATGCAGGAACGGACTTTCCACCGCTTTTTCATACGTGCGCTCAATGCCGGTGCGCATATTGCGGATAAATTCACGGCTGAGTCGTTGGTTGCCGGCCTTGGCAAGATGGTAATGCCCCATGTTCATGAATGGGTACCATTGGTAATGACGTGCGCTGTCGGCTCCCATCCAGGGAGTGACCGGTTCGCGACGTCCGTACTCCATGGCTTGGTTCAAGTAGTTGCCGTCACCGGTCATCCGATACAACTCCATGGCGCCGAGTTCCATATCGTCCACCCAGTTGTCTTCTTCGTAGATATAGGGCGATTTGACAGAAGCGGTTTGGCAGGCACCGGGCTTCTTGACTCCTTCCTGATAGGCGGCAGCGGCTTTCCCTCCGATTTCTGCCGCAAGCTCCGGGTAGTACTCTTTCAGGATTTCGGCACCCAATGCAAAGCAGGATGCGAATTTTCCGGCTGTACTTGCCACGCCGGTAGTGGCATTCCGGTACTTCCCACGAACTTGTGGTTCACCGCTGCAATAATAGACGGGACGTCCGTTGCCGGGCCCATAGCCGTAGTCCACTTCATCTTTGTTAGGCAGGCGCATGCCGGCGTGGTCGCGGTCATCGGCAATCTGGTTATATAGCTCTCCCGGAACGGGGTTCATCCGGTTCAGCCAATCCAGTCCCCACTTGATTTCATCCACAATATCGGGTATGCCGTTGGCACCGGGAAGTCCGGCTGCATCATACGCATCGCCGAAAGAATCGGGGTTCTCCTGATAAGCGAACATCATCTGATAAATGGCGTTGGCGGAGGTGGTGGTATATTGCAGGTAGTCCGTTGCGTCGTGCCAACCGCCGCGGACATCAATCTTCTGTCCGGTCTTGGTGGGATGATAGACGATGTACCCGTCATGTACGTGGCAACTGTCTTTCAAGAAAGGATTGTACCCGCAACGTTGCTGGCGCATATAGTTCAGAAGAAAGTCGGCGGTTCCATTGTAAACGTGGGGATTGATGGGGAAGTGCGGGGAGATGGCTTTGCCCGCTTTCAGGTAGTAGGTGCCGGGTGTCGTGAAATCGCTGAAATCCAGTCGGTAGGTGGCCTTCATGCTGCCCGATTTGCCGGTGGGGCGGGGCGCATGAAATGTCTGTACGGTTTCGTTGGTAAAGGCATCGACCAGTGTATAGTTCTCTACAATGCTTTCCTCTTCGCTCATAAATACCGCCACTTTGATGGACTGGGGCAAATAGCCGAGTTGGTTGATTCTAATCCATTCATCAGCCCTGCACGGCAGGACGAGGAGGAGAGCCGATAGGATGATGAGAAGCTGATGGTTGTTTTTCATGAATATCTGTTGTTTAAGATGAAATCTCCCAAAAAATGATAGGTACAAATAAAGCCGTTTCTGTTAATTTAAGGAAGAAGAAGGCAGAATAATTAAAGAACGTTGCACGTTGTTGAGGATATTTTAGTTTTAAACTCTGTTTACATCTTTTATTTTTCCAGAAACTAAAATGGCTTGCTATTTGTTTGATGTATATAAAGAAAAAACAGATAAACTATGGCTTATATTGATTACTATCAGGTTCTTGGAGTGGACAAGACGGCATCTCAGGATGACATCAAGAAAGCGTTTCGCACACTGGCGCGTAAGTATCATCCCGACTTGAATCCGGACGACCCCTCTGCCAAGGATAAGTTCCAGGCTATCAACGAGGCGAATGAAGTGTTGAGCGATCCTGAAAAGAGAAAAAAGTATGATGAGTATGGCGAGCATTGGAAGCATGCCGATGAGTTTGAAGCGCAGAAGCAGGCACGGCAACAGGCCGGTGCGGGCGGTTTCAGAGGGTTCGGCGGTGCCGGTGCGGGATTTGGCACGGACGGAAACGGCACCTATTGGTACTCTTCCGATGGTCAGGAGTTTACGGGCAGCAATGCCGGTGGCTTCTCCGACTTCTTCGAGCAGATGTTCGGGCATCATGCCCGTGGAGGCGCTGGTGCCGATGCAGGCTTCCGCGGGCAGGATTATCATGCAGATTTGAATCTTTCGTTGCGTGAGGCGGCGCAGACGCATAAGCAGCTGTTGACGGTGAATGGCAGGCAAGTGCGCATCACTATCCCGGCAGGTGTGGCAAACGGACAGGTCATCAAACTGAAGGGTTATGGCGGCGAAGGTGTCAATGGAGGTCCGGCAGGCGACTTATACATCACGTTTGTGATTCCGGACGACCCGGTGTTCAGGCGGTTGGGAGACGACTTGTATATAGATGTGACGGTGGATCTCTATACGGCTTTGCTGGGTGGCGACCGGCTGATAGATACGCTGGATGGGCAGGTGAAGCTGAAGGTGAACCCCGCAACCCAGAACGGAACCAAAGTACGCCTGAAGGGCAAAGGATTCCCCGTATATAAGAAAGAAGGACAGTTCGGCGACCTTATCGTGACTTACTCTGTGTCGTTGCCGACCCGTCTGACGGAACAGCAGAAAGAGATGTTCCGCAAAATTCAAAGTATGAACGAATGAAAGAAGGACGGATTATGCGGAACGAATGGATGGTCATCAGCGAATATTGTGATAAATGTCGCATAGAGTCCCTCTTTATCGACAGATTGTGCGAAAGCGGGCACCGAAGTCTTTGAACTCCGATGCCCGCTATTCCTTTTTTCTTTTAAGCGCTGCGTTTACTTGCGATAGCTTTCCAGTTCTTCTGTCTTGAACTTGCGGATGAAGTTGAAGTGCTTCTCTACCTCAGCTTCCGCATAGTTTACATAAACCTGTGCCGACTTGCTGAACAGTTCCGGTGCTTTGGTGGCATCCTGGATAATCAGGTGCGACATCACACACACGGCAGCCATTTCGTAGAGGCGGCGTGCCACGAAGTCCAGCAACTCTTGGTTCTGGGCTTCTTTCACGGCATTGGTGCAGGCTTCGAACTTGTTGGTCATCTCTTTGATGCGGTCCATCAGCGGTTGCATCGCTTCGCTGCAAGGAATGGTTTCGTAGTCGCGCAGGGTGGCGGCATACGAACCGTTGGTCACGTAGCGGATGGCGGCCACCGTTTGCAACTGCGTGGTACCTTCGTAAATGGAGGTGATACGTGCGTCGCGGTAGATGCGTTGGCAGGCATACTCCAGCATGAAGCCCGAACCGCCGTGAATCTGGATGCAGTCGTAAGCGTTCTGGTTGGCATATTCGGAGTTCATACCCTTGGCAAGCGGGGTGAAGGCATCGGCAAGTTTGGAGAACTTCTTCTGTTCCTGGCGTTCCTCCGGAGTCAGCTTGCGTTCACGGGCGATGTCGTCCAGCGCTTTGTAGATGTCCACGTAGCGTGAAGTCTGATACAGCAGCGAACGCCCTGCATCCAGCTTTGCCTTCATGATGGCGAGCATGTCATACACAGCGGGGAATTCAATGATTGCCTTGCCAAATTGTTTGCGGTCTTTGGCGTATGCGAGACCTTCGTTGTAGGCGGCTTGCGACAGACCTACCGATTGGGCGGCGATACCCAGACGGGCACCGTTCATCAATGCCATTACGTATTTGATCAGACCCAACTTGCGGTCGCCGCAAAGTTCTGCTTTCGCGTTCTTGTAAACCAATTCGCAAGTGGGTGAACCGTGGATACCCAGCTTGTTCTCGATGCGGCGGACGTTTACGCCACCGTCGCGCTTGTCGTAGATGAACATGGAGAGACCGCGGCCGTCCTTCGTGCCTTCTTCCGAACGTGCCAGCACGAGGTGCAGGTCGGCGTCACCGTTGGTGATGAAACGCTTCACGCCGTTCAGTCGCCAGCAGTTGTTGGCTTCGTCGAAGGTGGCTTTCAGCATCACGCTTTGCAGGTCGGAGCCGGCATCGGGCTCGGTCAGGTCCATAGACATGGTCTCGCCTTGGCAGATGCGGGGGATGAAACGGCTGTGCTGATCTTCGTTGCCGAACTCATACAGCGTTTCGATACAGTCTTGCAGCGACCAGATGTTGCCGAAACCGGCATCGGCGGCAGCTACGATTTCCGCACACATGGTGTAGGGGGTAATCGGGAAGTTCAGTCCACCAAATTGGCGTGGCATGGTCATACCGTTCAGGCCGGCTTTCACCATGGCGTCGAGGTTCTGCTTCGTTCCGCTGGCATATTCCACGCGGCCGTTGGCGCAATGAGGGCCTTCGGCATCCACGCCTTCTGCATTGGGAGCGATGATTTCGCCGGTAATCTCGCCGGTGATTTCAAGCACCTTGTCGTAGGAATCCATAGCGTCCGCAAGATCCTGCGGAGCATAGTCATACTTGTCTTTATCTTGATATCCGCGCTCTTTCAGTTCGCAGATGCGTTCCATCATTGAGTTATTCAGATGATACTTCAATTCGGGAACTTCGGTATAAAAGTTTGCCATAATATTTTTTATTAAGGAGCTATCGGGAGTTATTCGGGAGTTATACGGGAGTTAGAAGCCAAATGTCTTGCTTCCGGTTTCCGTTACTCTTCCCATTGCTTGCTTGTTATTCCTTTGCAGTAGGCATTCAGTAAATAACTTGTATCCTCGATGCTCTTTGTTAATTCATTATATGTTTTTTCGTTGATGTAATTAAGGTCTTTAGAAAGAATTATATAATACCTGCACTCTTCCAAACTGCCTTGTGCGATATTCAGGAGGCGTAATTTATCAGCTTTGCTCATTTTTCTGTATCCTTCGGCTATATTGGCCGGAATGGAAACTGCGGCACGCTGAAATTGGGAGCATAGCCCAAAACGTTCTTCTGACGGATAGCTGCGTGATACCTCATATACTTTCAGTACAAAAATGTGCGCTTTTCTCCAGACTAACAAATCCTTGAAACTTTGTGTCATCATCAACAGAACTATTGGCTTTTAACTCCCGTATAACTCCCGAATAACTCCTTCTAACTCCCTCAAAAAATCATTTACTATGCGATTTATAATATTTAATCATCTTCGGAATCACTTCTTCCACCGTACCGTTAATCACATAATCAGCGATGGTGTTGATGGGAGCGTTCTCGTCGTTGTTGATGGAGATGATGATGCCGCTCTCCTGCATGCCGGCGATGTGCTGGATTTGTCCGCTGATGCCGCAGGCGATGTAGAGTTTCGGGCGGACCGTAACGCCGGTCTGGCCAATCTGGCGGTCATGGTCGGCATAGCCGGCATCGACGGCGGCGCGGCTGGCACCTACCTCGGCGTGCAGCTCCTTGGCAAGTTCGAACAGCATGTCGAAACCCTCCTTGCTGCCCATGCCATAGCCACCGGCAATGACGATGGGGGCACCCTTCAGGTTGTGCTTTGCCTTCTCCACGTGGCGGTCGATGACCTTCACCACATAGTCTGTTTCGGGAACATACTTGGCCACATCGTGGTTGATGACTTCACCTTTATAATTAGCGTCCAGGATTTCCTTCTTCATCACGCCCTCGCGCACGGTCGCCATCTGCGGACGGTGTTCGGGGTTCACAATGGTGGCAACGATGTTACCACCGAAGGCGGGACGGATTTGGTAGAGCAGGTTCTCATAAGTCTTGCCCTCCTTCTTGTCCTCGTGGCTGCCGATTTCCAGAGAAGTACAGTCGGCTGTCAGTCCGCTGGTCAGGGCGGAAGATACGCGCGGACCGAGGTCGCGGCCGATGACGGTGGCACCCATCAAGCAGATTTGCGGCTTTTCTTCTTTGAAGAGGTTGATGAGGATGGAGGAGTGGGGCAGAGAAGTGTAGGGGAACAAGCCCGGAGCGTCGAATACGTGGAGCTTGTCCACACCGTAGGGCAATACTTGTTTTTCAATGCCTGCCAGATTGTTTCCGGCGGCGATGGCTTCCAATTGGCAGCCCAATTGGTTCGCCAATTTGCGACCTTTGGTCAAGAGTTCGAGACTGACATCGGCAACCGTAGTGCCTTCTATCTCTAAATATACAAATACGTTGTTCATGTTCTTTTAGTTTTTTAGTTACGAGTTACGGGCTACAAGTGCTGTTTGGCGCGGCTTCTTGTAGCTTGTCGCTTTGTAGCTCGTCACTTATCCAATGGTGTGATTAGCCAACAGTTCAACAATCAAATCTTCTACATCCTGGTCGCTGCCTGTCAGCGTCTTGCTCTCTTTGGCTTGGAACGAGATGTTCTGGATGGCTTTCACCTTGGTGGGCGAGCCGCTCAGACCGCATTGCGCGAGGTCGCCGTCCACGTCGGCAACGCTCCATTCCGTGATGTTCAGATAAGGGCGTTTCTCATAGAGTGCTGCATACGGCAGTGCTGCGCCTTCTTTCTCGATGGCGGCCTTCTCCTGTGCGCCGAGGGCACGTTTGTATTTCTGCACCAGCTTGGCGTTGCGCGGACGGCAGGGAGCTGCACTTCCGTTGACGGTGATGACGATGGGCAGCGGGCCTTCCACGGTCTCCACACCGCCGTCGATGTGACGCTTCACGGTGATTCTCTTCGCTTCCTTATCCACGTTCAGAATCTCTTCGGCGTAGGTCACTTGTGTCAATCCCAGCTTTTCGGCAACCTGCGGGCCTACCTGTGCCGTGTCGCCATCGATTGCCTGGCGGCCGCCGATGATGATGTCGTAGTCACCTATCTTCTTGATGGCAGTGGCAAGGGCGTAGGAAGTGGCCAGTGTGTCGGCACCTGCAAAGGCGCGGTCGGTCAGCAGATAGCCGTTGTCGGCACCGCGGTAAAGTCCTTCACGAATGATTTCGGCTGCGCGTCCCGGTCCCATGGTCAGGATGGTAACGGTGGAGCCCGGATGTTCATCTTTCAGTCGAAGCGCTTGCTCGAGGGCATTCAGGTCTTCGGGGTTGAAGATGGCAGGGAGTGCCGCACGGTTGATGGTTCCGTCGGCTTTCATGGCATCTTTCCCAACGTTGCGTGTGTCGGGAACTTGTTTTGCCAAAACAACAATTTTCAAACTCATGCTATTAAATTTAGTATTAGTATTTCTTTGTTTATCAGCGTGCAAAATTACAGAAAGTGTTGGGTCTGACAAGAAAACCGGGAGAAAAATGCACATTTTACGGTGTTTTGAGCAAAAAAACGGCGGAAGCGTCTGTAAAACGGGCTATAATATCGGTAATCCGCCTGTCTTTTCATCGGAATATCTCCCGTACTTTGTGCAGTGTTTTTTTCAAAGGAGCTATCGGGAGTTATCACTCCGCTACACTCCGTCGGGAGATGAAAGCCGATAGCTCTGCTGGCATCAAGCAATGGTATCGGCCGTTAACTCCCAGATAACTCCTTAAAGAATGGTCTTTAAGTGAACCACCGTAGTCGTTCACTTGGAAGTGGCTGCGTATGGGGCGGAGAAGTGTCCGATGTTAGACCTGGCTTTCTTTGTCTTATCCCGGTCCTTACCATAGCGTTTCTAAATATGGTGATTGGCACATTCTACAAAGATTACACAAGCGAGCAGCTGCGGGCAATGCTTCACATAGTGAATGCTAATGATGAAATGGTGGCTCGTATCAAGAAAGTGACGGACAATGCCAAATCATTTTATAGTGATGAGGATAAGTTCAATCAGACGGTTGAGGAGGTGCTCGATGGCAACCTGTAAGATAGCAGATCACAGCCTAAAGAAAAAAAGTTTCACCCGAAAAGCCGATGGACAGGGCGGTTCGGGTGAATGGTGAAGGTTTAGTTTTTCATCACAGGCGGATAGTAACGTTTGAACTAATTAAATGTTGCATAATTTGTCAATTAATCGGTTGGCAGGTTGATGTGCTTTCATGACTTTAAGGCTGAAGGAAAATAAGTTATGAGTAATTCCGGATATTGCCAAAGGTTTCTGTAATCTTCTTCTTGACTTAATTGGAAGTATTAGAAAGTTTCAGTGCTTTTATGTCTTTTGTCTTAATTTTTTTTGTTTGCAGTAATTTTACAATGAAAAAAAGAGGATGAACCGAAATCCATCCTCTTCCTTATCAATATAAATATGTATCTACCTTTTATTTGATACCCAGTTTTTTGGCGATTTCCTTAGGCAGTGCATTCTTGTGAACCACGATGTTCATTGTTTTGTAGCGCACAAATGCTTTGGACGCATACCATTTGCCGTCGTATTTGCCGGCTTTGCCCCAAGAGTTCTTCACCATGTAGTATTCGTTGCCTTCCTGATCTTTGGCAATACCGTAAATCTGCATGCCGTGGTCGTCGGTAGTTTCCCAGTTGTCGTATGCTTCCTGGCGTTCTTCCTGAGTGCACCACTTCTGTGGCTGGGGTTTGGTGTTCAGTTTCTTTTCTTCGGGTTTCATTTTCAGCCAGTGAGCCATGTCCGAACCGCTCAGTTCTTGTACCTTTTCAGCGTCAGGCAGTACGGCTATACCGTCGCGTGTGAATCCCTGTTCGCTTACGTCGCTACCCCAGGCAATGGTATAACCCGTGTTGATGGCATTGTCGAATACCTGCATCAGCTCGTCAATGGGGAGGTTGTAAGAAGAACCCCAACGCCAGTTGTCCTGAATCTCAAGGATGAACGGTTGATAGAACGGATGGTGGGTATAAGAGGTCAGGGAAACATAGTCGTCGGCATTCAGGCCTGTTGACTCATAGAAGGACTTCGGCGTATATTCTTTGCCTTTGTAAGTGAACTTCTCAGGACGTTCGCCCAGATAGATGTCGTGGATGGCAGTGATAGCCTTCTTCCAGAGCGGATTCTTGTCCTTGTCGGTTTGCAGGCTGCGCATTCTTCCTTTGGCGATGGCATTTACCACGGCGTCGGAAACGGCTGTCAGTTCAGTGTGGTTACTCAGTGTGTCGCCATACATCACACCCGGACGCATTTCCTCTTCGGGCACCAGTCCGAAGGTCTTCATTCCGTAGATGACATCATAGAATGAACCGCCTTGTGAGAACGATACGTCTCCGTGTGTGCGAACTGCTTTGTCTGCGCGATCCAGATATGTGTTGTGTACGATGAACATTTCAGACAGGTCGTATTCGCCTTTGCCCATACGAAGCAATTCGGACTCAATGAATCCCAATCCGGAGTAGCACCAGCACGTGCCGGCACGACTTTGGTTCTTAACAGGTGTAATAGGGTTCTCTTTTACGGTTGTAAATACGAAACCCTCCTCCGCTTTCGGAGTGTCTTGTGCCATTGCGTTCACACTCAGCAAACCCAATGCGGTAATCAGTATTGACTTCTTCATCATGATTATTATAAAGATTTATAGTTGTAACCGCAAATATAGATAGTTTTTCACAAACAAAAGCTATCTTTGGGGTGTTAATTCTGTTGCTTATGAAAAAAATGATAGATATAGACGCTTTCAGCGGACTTGTGCTGGAAGGTGGCGGGATGCGTGGGGTCTTTACTTGCGGGGTGCTCGACTGCTTTATGGATCGCGGCATCCGTTTCCCCTATACCATTGGTGTCAGTGCCGGGGCATGCAACGGGCTTTCGTATATGTCCGGTCAGCGGGGACGTGCCAAGTTCAGCAACATCGACCTGCTGGCGAAGTACCACTACATCGGGATGAAATACCTGCTGACGAAACGCAACATCATGGATTTTGACTTGCTGTTCCGGGAGTTTCCCGAACGGATACTTCCATACGACTACGAGGCCTATTTTCATTGCCCCGAGCGCTATGTGATGGTGACTACCAACTGCCTGACGGGTGAGGCGAACTATTGGGA
>NZ_JAICZW010000149.1 GCF_029057325.1 Bacteroides sp.
GCTTCTGTCATATTACAAAAGTAATCACTTTAAAGAAAACTACAAATAGTTACCCCCAATGATTATCGGGTGAGCCGAGAAGACATGTCAAAATGCCGAATAGCACACACTTAACGCAGAATAAATAGATGACCGCAGATTTTATCTGATTGACTTTAATAAAGAATCTGTGCTTATCTGTTTATTCTGCGTTATCTGTGTGCCATGATGAGTTTTGACTTTACCTTCATGTATGTTTCTCAATTCAGTTCGTCAGGCTCACTTCTTCTCGCCGAAGTCTTGTTGCTGCTGCTCCACTTCCTTCAGTTTCCGGTTGGCGGCTTCGCGTTGCTGCTGCTCTACCTCCAGGTCAGCGGCAGTCTTCAATGTGGCGGAAAGGGCACTGCCGGTAACGGCAGGAATGAGAGCCGCCTCAGCGGCAGAATAGACCTGCGGATGAGCGGCAGGCACACTCACCAGCTCCACGCTGCCGCTGACGGGCATCTGCGAGCCTTCGAAGAGTACACTTGCCGTCACCTTGATGGTGCCGGGACGCAAGGTGGACTGGATGAGCACAGGTGCCGTGCCCCACTTCACCGGAGCGGGATTCGCCAGTACGTCGGCACCGCCAAGGATGCGTCCCTCTCCCTCTACACGGAACTTCACATAGTCATTGTTGAGCCGCTTGATGTTTCCGTTACGGTCGGCAATGGCTGCCACTACGACCACCGCGTCCGAACCGTCGGCACGCAGCTCGGTCTGCTCGTTGTCCACCCAAAGCAGGAGCTTCTCCGGACGGCGGGCGGGACATACCTTGTGGGTAGCCACCACCTGTCCGCCTATAAGTCCTTCGGCAAGGAAGAAGACCTCGTCCTGCTTCCGCTCGTTCATCGACATATATTTGTCAATCATGAAGTCGTACACGCCCTCGAAGGTGATGACGGGCGAAGGCATCCCTTCCTGCCCCACCGGCTTACGGTACGTGAAAGTCTTGCCATCCTTGTTGTAGGTGAGGCGCACCTCCTCGCAGTTGGAGAAGACGGTGACATCGGCAGGCGAGAAGGGCGTCATCTCATGGGCGATATAGACCATGGGCCCCGTCTGGAAGAGACAATCCTCCTGCTGTGCCGAACGCTGCGACTGGAACATATAATAAGAGTATTTGGGCTGACGGAACACATCCATGATACCGCCATAGAAGGGGTCGGGATGGTAGCCGCGCTGATGGTCGAACGAGTGCCACAGGCAACCGCCCACGTGCTGCCGCGGAGTGCGGTAGAGTGCGTCGTAGGAGGTATAGGTATAAGGCGGATGGGCGTAGTGACGTGCCTGCACAAGCATGGCGTGCTCACCCCAGTTGCGTGCCACGCGACTGGGTGAGTTGTGCGAACTCCAGTCGTCCACGTTATCGCCCCACTCGCGGGTGAAGTAGGAAATCTTCGGGTCACGCTCTTTGGCATTGAAAGCACCTCCCTTGCCGTTGGCCGGATGGGTGAACTGGATGTCGTAGTACTCGTGTCCGCGAGCGGTCGCGTCGCAGCCGGAGTAGCAGTAGGGATACGGATACTCCTCCTCGACGATGGTGCGGGTTGTCCGTGCGAAGTCGGCAGGATACCAGGTCTCGTTGAGGATGGGTTCCCACATCCACAGGCAGGCGTGGTTGCGGTCGCGGCGCACCAGGTTGCGGATGTCGCTATACACGCGTTGGGCGAAGACAGGGGCATCGTTCCAGAACTGCCAGCCGGGGGTGTTGTCGAGCACGAACAGGCCCAATTCATCGCAAGCGTCCATGAAAGCAGGATCTTGCGGGCAATGGGCGTTGCGGATGACCTTCAGCCCGGCATCGCGCAACTTCTTCGCATCGCGCCAGTGCAGGCTGTTGGGCACGGCATTGCCCACCACGGCGAAGTCCTGGTGGCGGTTGGCGCCGATAAGGGGTCCCTCGTAGGGCTTGCCGTTGAGCCAAAAGCCCTCCTCGCCCTTGAACTCCACGCTCCGCACGCCGATGCGCCGGCGGTAGCCATCGATGACCTGTCCGTTGTTGTCACGGATGCGGACCAGCAGGTTGTAGAGCTGCGGTTGCTCGGGCGACCACAGGCAGGGTTGCTTGAGCACGACGTTTTCGTCCACCGTCACGGCACGCCCCGCCTTGGCGGAGAAGGTGCGGTTGACCAATGCCGCCTGCTCACCGTCGGGCCGGAGCAATTGGAACTCAACGACACCGGCAAACGACTTCGGACGCTCGTTGCGCACATGAAGCCGGAAACGGACCTGGGCAGAAGCCTCGCTCACCCGGTCGTAAGAGACAAAGAGACCTCCGCCTGCCACCACGTCCTCGAAGTTGGGGTCGGTGATGTGCAACCTGTCGTGCGCCACGAGCCAGCAGTCGCGGTAGATACCGCCGAAGTAGGTATAGTCGAGCACGTCCTGCGCCTTGCCGGGCGGATAGGTGGGGTCGTCGCAGTTGTCTGCCCAGACGGCGAGAATGTTCTCGCCCGTCCAGTCGATGCCGTCGGTGAGGTCTGCCACCACAGGCAGGTAACCGCCGAAATGCTCGGTCAGGAGCCGTCCGTTCAGATAGACCTTGCTCTTGCCCATGATTGCCTCGAAGTGCAGGAAGAGCTTCTTCCCCTTCAGGCGGGCATCGGGAGTGAAGCGTTTGCGGTACCACACCTCGCCCTGATAGTTCACACAGCCGCTCGCCTCGGTGGGCAGGTAGTCGATGCCATGAGGCAAGGAGACCACCGCCCACTGCGCATCGTCGAAGGCCGGTGCCTCGGCACCCGACACGGCCCCCTTGTGGAAACGCCATGCGGGATTCATGGAGAAGACCTCACGCCCCGATTCGGGGAGTTGGAAAAAGCCCGCCGTCGAGAACTCGGGCTGATGGGCAGCTCTTGCCATCAGGAAGAAGAAGAGCAGCCAAAGGAATGTAATCTGCTTTTTCATGTAAAGTTTAAATTATATAGATAATGAAATTGTTGGCGAAACGAAATCGGCCAGAAAATAACTTCTGCAATTCCCCCCTATATTCCCCGGTTTGACAGACACTTGCGTCTGTCGTCTCAAACACTTGTGTCTGTCGGCTTGAACACAAGTGTCTGTCACGTTGGACACAAGTGTCTGTCAACCCACTTTCCATCACCTGATAATCAGTCTGTTAAAAGCCCCAGAAAACAGAGTTGCGAATTAATCCCGCCAACGGGGATGATGTATAAAAGAGAGACCGGCCCCTCCTTGTTGCCGAGGAAGGCAGCCGGTCTCATGCTACCTATTGAAAACTAATCCACTCAGGGGAGAAATCTGTTTACCATCCCTCATTCGGCGTGCAAAGCGGGTTGGTCTCCAGCTCCTTCGAGGGAATAGGATAGTAATAATAACGGTTGGTATTGCCTGTCTTGCCCGTCATGAGCTGCTTGTAACGCACCTCGTTGCAGGTTCTGATGCGCTCTTCGAGCAGCCCCCATCGGCGCAGGTCGTAGAAGCGCTCGCCGTCCACAAAGAATTCGATGGCACGCTGGTGCTCCAGGTCGGCAAAGATGGCCTCTTGGGTCATGGCTCCGCTGTAGTCGTTCAGGTTGGCACGGCGGCGAATCTGGTTGATGTAGCCAACCGCCTTCGGCAGGTTCTGCTGGGAAGCACTGCGCAGGTAGGCTTCGGCAAGGAGCAAAATGACCTCGTCGTAGCGGACAGCACGCTCGTTAATGCACGACATAGGAGGTGATACTTCGGAAGAAGCAGTGTTCCAGTTCTGGTACTTCAACAGCCAGTAAGTGTTCCACTTGTCCTCCTTGAAAATTTCACGGAAGGGTTTCAGGTAGTACATGCAGCCCTCGTAATCCCAAGCCACCGAAGCGCGGGCACGGTAGTCGAAATCACCATCCTTGTCTTTTTCCACCCAGAAGAGATCCATCATCTGCTGCGTGGGAGTGGCTTCGTACCAGCCGCCGGCCTCGGGAGCCGCATACTCTTTCGGACGGGTATTGGTCTGGCTAGAGTTGATGTTCTCGCCATTGCCCCAGATGTCGGTACCGCCTACAGGCTCCATGAGCAGTTCGAAGATGCTCTCCTCGTTGTTCTCGTGCGCCTCGTCGAAGTTCCATGCGAAGTCATCCACCAGCTTGTAGGTGTAGGGCGAAGCGGTCAGCGGCTCCAAAGCAGTGATGGCTTTCTCAAACTGTTCTCCATAGACATACACCTTGCCCAGCACGGCAAGAGCGGCACCCTTGGTCGGTTTGCCGACAACCTCGTTCTTCACGGGCAGCAAGCCGGCTGCGGTGCTCAGGTCACTTTCTGCCTGCGCCCAGATTTCGGCTTGGGTGGACTTCTCCAACGGGAAGGTGGCCGGAGACTGGGAAGCCGTGAGGCGCAGCGGAGCGTCCTTGAACTCCTTACCTAACTGGAAGAGGTAGAATCCCCGGATGAAGAGGCACTCGCCCTTCACCTTGTCGATGAACTCCTTCGAGAAGTTCCCGCCCTTCTCCTCCAGTTTCTGCATGATGGAGTTGGTGCGGTAGAGGGCATTGTAGAACTGATAGAACATACCTTGCGAAAGGGAGTTGCCGTTGGTGTTGGTGAAGTAGCACGCCTGGAACACATCGCTGATGTCGTTGCGGAACTCCACCTCGTCGGCACGGGCAATGCGCATCATTACCCCACGGGTGCCGTAATAGCCACCGTTCAGGGCATTCTTCAACGGGGTGTAGCACGAGGTGAGCGCCAGTTCAAAGTCTGCTTCGTTCTTCCAGAACGTGTCTTCGGTGGCCTGGTTCGGATTCACCTGATCCAGCTGACTGTCGCAAGAGACAAACAGACTGGCCGCCGAAACTATACATGAAGTCAAATATATGTAGATTCGTTTCATAATGGTCTTTCATTTAAAATGTAACATTCAAGCCAAACATAAAGGTACGGTTGGACGGGTAGATGAACTCATCGAAACCACGCGAATAGACGTCAGACGAGTTGACATCGGGCGAGTAGCCGCTGTAGCTGGTGATGGTGAAGAGATTCTCGACGTTGGCATACACCCGTGCCTTCTGCAACCATCTGCCAATCCATGCCTTCGGGAAGGTGTAGCCCACCTGCAGGCTGCGCAAGCGGAAGTAGGAGCCACTCTCCAGGCAACGGTCGGACTCGGAACGGGAGTTACGGTTGGGGTCGGTCCAGATAAGACGTGGATGGGCGGCGTTGGTGTTCTCCGGAGTCCAATAGTCAAGACAGGAAGCCAGGTAGTTGGTTCCACGGGTCACATCCTCCAGTTCCAGGCGGGTGGCGTTGTAGATTTTATTGCCATACACACCTTGGAAGCCGATGGCAAAGTCGAAGTTCTTATAGGTCACATTGCCGTTGAGGGCATACGTGAACTTCGGGAAGGGGCTGCCGCAATAGACGCGGTCGCCGTCGTTGATGGTACCGTCGTTGTTGGCGTCCACAAAGCGGACATCACCCGGTTCGGCACTGGGCTGAATGAGTACGCCGTCCTTCTGATAGGCCTGTACATCGGCAGCGCTATTGAAATATCCGTCGGTCCGGATGAGCCAGAAGCCGCCGATGGGATAGCCCGCCAAGGTCTTGGTGGTGTAGGTGCCGCCGTGGATGGTTCCGCCGGTAATGGCCTGCGACTCAGAACCCATCTCCAGCACCTTGTTCTTGTTGTAGGTGCCCAGCAGGCTCACGCCGTAAGAGAGGTCGCTGTTGATGCGGTCGTTCCAGCCGAGGTTGAATTCGATACCGGTATTGCGAATTTTGCCCGCATTGCGCACAGGGTCGTTCGAACCGCCGGTAGAGATAGGGATGGGCACGTTGAGCAGGATGTCCTTGGTATTCTTGACATACCAGTCAGCGGTGAGCGACAGTCGGTTGTTCAGTGCCACGAAGTCGATACCGATGTTGGTCATTGCCGTCTCCTCCCACTTGATGTCGGGGTTGGCAAAGGTCTTCGGGAAGGCACCTTGAATGAGTCCGCTCTTGCCGTCCGGGTAGTTGATACCCGTTGTCACGACAGACACAAACTGGTAGTTGCTGATTTCCTGGTTACCCAGCACGCCATAGCCGCCGCGCAGCTTCAACTGGTCGAGCCACTGCACCTTGTCCTTGATGAAGGATTCTTCGGCCATGTTCCAACCTACGGACACGGAAGGGAAGTTACCGTAGCGATTGGCCTTGGCAAACTTCGACGAGCCGTCCCGACGGATGGTGGCAGTCAGGAGGTAGCGGTTCTTATAGGAGTAGAACACACGGCCCAGAATGGAAGTCAGCACACTGCGGTTGCTGTAGCCGCTGGAGGTGATGCCCTGTGCGGCAGCGTCAATCTCCTTGATACCTTCGGGCATTCCCTGTCCGGAACCGGCGAAGTAGCGATAACGGGTATCCTGATAGCTGTAGCCTGCCAGAGCGGACACCTTGTGGTCGCCGAAGGTGCGGTCGAAGGTGAGCAAGTGCTCGACGAGGATGTTTCGGGTACGGGTCTGCGTCTCATTCACCTCGGTAAGCGTGTTGGTGTCCAGACCGAAATCATAGAGTCCCTCATAGATATTGTTGCGGTAGAACTGGAAGTCGGGGGTGAAGTTGAGCTTGTACTTCAATCCTTTAATCGGTTCGATGGAGGCATAGAGGTTGGCATAGATTTTCACATTCTCGCTGCGACGCTCCATGAGGTCGTCATCGGTCATCGCCAACGGATTCTTCAGGTTCACCACGTCGCCGTAGAGGCCGCCGTAACCGCCGATGCGCTCATTGTCGTACTGCGCAAGGGTCGGGATTGCCTGGATGGTGTGTCCCACCATACCGCCACGTACTTCAGACTGCAAAGGCTTGTTCTGGTCGTAAGACAACACCACGTTGGTACCGGCCTGGAAGATGCCGCGCTTGAAGTCCTGCTTGCTCTGCAGGGTATAGCGCTGGTAGTTGGTACCCTTCATCGTACCGTCCTGATTGGTGTAGCCGATACTGTTATAGTAAGTGCTATACTTACCGCCTCCCTTCACGGAGAGGTTGTAATTCTGCATCAGGGCGGGACCGAACATGATGTCCTGCCAGTCGTTATCGGGTTTGGAAGCGAGGTCTTGTGCCATGTCGAGGGGCTGCATGCCGGCAGCCTGCCGGGAGACAGAGGTCACTTCGGCCCATCCCTTCGCGTCGAGCAGGTCAAGGTATTTCGAGGGAGTGCTCACGCCAATGTTGGCAGAGAAGTCGATGGTAGGCTTGCCTTCGGTGTTCGAGCCCTCTTTGGTGGTGATGATGACCACGCCGTTGGCGGCACGCGAACCGTAGATGGCTGCGGAAGAAGCGTCCTTCAGCACGTCGATGCTGGCGATGTCGTTGGGATTGATGTGGTCGATTCCGTCCATATACATGCCGTCAACGATGTAGAGAGGCGAAGAATTGTTGAGCGTGCCGATGCCTCGCACCATGATGCGGGTGCCGCCGCCCGGCGTACCGCCCTGCGAAACGATGTCCACACCGGCGATTTTGCCTTGCAGCGCCTGTCCGATGGTGGTGTTGCTTTGGGTGTTCAGCTTCTCGGTGTTGACATTTGCCACGGAACCGGTCAGGTCTGCCTTCTTCTGCACGCCGTAGCCGATGACTACCACTTCGTCAAGAATCTTGGTGTCTTCCTCCAGGATGATGCGCAGGGAGGTCTGCTTGCCGGGCACGAGTTCCTGCGTGAGGTAGCCGATGAAGGAGACCTCGATGACGGACTTGGAGTCGGCATCCAGAGAGAAATTTCCGTTCAGGTCGGTGATGGTTCCGACGGTGGTTCCCTTCACACGCACATTGGCACCGATGACAGGTTCGCCGTTCGTGTCGAGCACCACGCCCTTGACGGCCTTTGCCTGCTGAGCCACCTCACGCCCTTCCTTGGCGGAGAGGATGATGTGCAAACCTTCAAGCTCATAGCGGATGCCGGTACTTTTCAGCACGCGGTCGAGCACCTTCGAGACGGCTTCATCGGTAGCGCTGACGGATGCCGGGATGTTCGTGTTTACCTCGTTGTTATAAATGAACAAGTAATCGGTCTGCGACTCAATCTCGCTGAGGACCGCACTCAAACGAGCGTTAGTGAGATTGATGTTCACCTTCGCACCCTGCGAGTACACGTTCCCCGCATTGGCACAAAGTATTCCTACTATTAAAAGAAGTGTAGTAAGTTTCATACATCTAAAAAGTTGTTTAAAATGAGGGCTTTTATGCGTGAAACCCTCTTCGGTAATGTTATTCTTCATAATTTTAAAGCGATTTTAGTGAACTTCATTCAGTTTACAATCCATTGGGAGGCGGTTCCGGCCCGATGCGCCAACATGCGCCGGTCGCTTCCCTCTGTTTTCTTCAAGTGTTTTTCCGTATTATTCGTTTTCCATAGGCTAAACTGTTTTTTAATGGGTTAGTAAATATCGATGGTTTCTGTCTCATCGTTCCTCTGATAGCGGAAGCGGATGTCACGCTGAAGCACGCGCAAAGCGTAGTCCACACCGTCGGATAGGCGGAACTTGCCGGTATAGGTGTACCTGCGCACCTCGTCGTTGTGAATCTTGATGCGGATGCCGAAGGACTTGCGGAATTGCTGGAGGATGCCTTCAAAGGTCGCGTCGCGGAAACAGATCAGCCCCTCGCGCCAGCGATAGTCCTCCTGATGCTCTATCCACGCCACATTCAGCTGCCCTTCCTTCCAGTAGGCACGCTGCCCGGGCTGAAGGTGCAACTCCGTCGCCTGGCAATCGAACACCTTTACCCCGCCTTCCATCAGCGCAACCTCGAACTCTGAATGGCCGGAGTAGGCATCTACATTAAACCGAGTTCCGGTTGCCTCAATGCCGAATGCCTGCGTGCGGACCACGAAAGGACGGTCCGCATCCTTCGCCACCTCAAAATAGCCTTCACCTTGCAAGTCCACCTCGCGCCGCTTCTCATTGTATGAAGTGGAATAGCGCAATTCGGAGCGCGCGTTGAGCCACACGCCCGTACCATCGGGCAGGGTGATATGGGCACGCTGTCCGGCAGGCACGGCAACAACGGTCTGGCGTTCCTGTCCGACCTTCACGTAGCCGGAATAGAGCTGCTGAAGAACCAGCGTGAGCGCGGCTACCGCCGCCACCTTGAGCAACGCCTTTCCTGCCCGCCGGAACAACGACGGATGCCGGTAGGCCGGCACCTCGTCCGCCGCCATCAGCAGGGCATCGAACAGCCGGCGTTCACGGAAGAATGCCCGACGGTTCTCGTCGGAGGCCTCCATCCACTGCTTCACCCGCCTTCCCTCATCCGGGGAAGCGGTTCCTTCAAAATAACGGTATAAGAGTTCTTTGTCCATATTTCTCCTGTGCTTTTCACAGCCTCTGTATGTAAAGCACTTCAGAAAGAGACATTCCTAGCAGAAAAATAAAAAAAAGGGAAAATAATCTTTCAATTCCTTGCGGAGGATTTTCAAAGCCTTTTGGATATGGAAGTCCACTCCCTTCACACTCAGTCCTGTAGTCTCGGCGATTTCCCGATAAGACTTCCCCGCCACACGGTGCATACGGAAAATCCGGCAGGTCTTTTCGGGCATCCGGCGAAAGGCGGCATTAACCAATTCATGAATTTCGGCGGAAAACAGTTCGCATGGGTCACAGGCTTCCAAAGAGGCGAGACGGGTGTTGAGATCCCATTCGTAGTAGTCACGCACCGCTTGCGAATAGTCCTCGCGCACTTCCAGATGGCGCAGGTAGTTGAGACACTTGCTGCGGATGACGGACAGAACGTATGCCGGCACATTCGACTCTGCAACGAGCGCATTCCGATTCTCCCAATAATACAGCAATGACTCCGTAACAATGTCTTCCGCTACAGGCAAATCGCGGATGTACGAATTGGCAAAACGCACGAACCGCGGCTGATAGTCCAAGTAGAGCCGGTTGAACGCATCACGCTCACTCTGCGGGTGTTTTTCTTTCATAAGTATTTTTATTTCAACCATCTCCGTCCGGAAAACCGGGCAAAGCAATACAAAATTATATACAAGCCCGCAATCTTCCAAGAAAAATATCCTCATTTTCTTGTCAAGAGCAGATTTATGGAAGTTTAACAGAAGAGAGATTCTCCCACAACAGCGCACCTCTCCTTCCACAACATCCTTGCTTTCTACCCGAAAGCCCGGATGTTTTCCTCCGGAAGGTCGTATGTTTTCGGCCAAGAGCTACAGGATTATACCCGTTGAGATGCCACCTTCGGGAAGATAAAGTATAGGATTAGAAAGATAAAGTGCAGGATTAAGGAGACAAAGTACAGGACAGGAAACGGAACGAAACGCACGGACATAAAAAAAACGGAGCGAAGATACCGCTCCGTTTATGCTAATTTCAAAGGGAATGTACGATGGAATAACGAGTGCAAATATACGAAATCCGAAAGGTAAAGTCAAGGGTTTCGGGGATATTTCTAATACAATCTGATAAAAAGCAACCCCAACCCGATAGCCACCACCGTCGCCACCATTCCCGGCATCATGAACGAATGGTTCAGCACATACTTGCCGATTCGCGTGGTTCCGGTACGGTCGAAGTTAATAGCCGCCACCACCGTCGGATAATTGGGGATGAAGAAATAACCGTTCACGGCAGGAAACAGGGCAATCAACACCCAAGGCGAAATTCCCAAAGCTATACCCAAAGGCATCAAGGCACGCACTGTAGCCGCCTGGCTATAAAGCAGAATCGACATGATGAACAGGGCTATACCGAACAACCAAGGCATCTCACTCACTATTCCTTCAATGGAGCGGGTCAGCAAAAGCATGTTCCCCTGCAAGAACGTATCCCCCATCCAGGCAATACCAAATATGGCTATCACCGCCTGCATGCCTGCCGAGAATACCGAACCTTGCGTCGCCCTTATTCCATCTGTCCGTGTCAATAAAAGGATGAGGGCAGCGGCAGACAACATGATGATTTCGATGATGTAGGACATTCCCAACTGAACCGTCTTGCCCTCCACCGTGAACGAAGGACGCCAACTGTCGAACGAACCGAAAAGGACAATGAAAACCGTGGCAAGAAGGAAGACCCATACGGACAATACAGCGTTCCGCTTATTGCGCACATCCTCTATCTCCACTTTGGGAACATCCAGATAGCCTTCCGCCAGTCTCTTCCGGTATTCGGGGTCATCCGTCAGCTCTTTCCCCACCTTCATGGAGAACAGGGCCCCTACAAGCACGCCGATGGCAGTGGCAGGTACCGTAATCTTCAAGATATCAATCAGCGAGACATCGAATCCGGCCAGCAGTCCGAGCAACGCGACGGTAGCTGCCGAAATGGGACTTGCCGTAATGGCCTGCTGCGAAGCGATCACTGCAATGCCCAACGGCCTTTCCGGTCGGATGTTGGTCTCCTTCGCCACCTCGGCTATGACGGGAAGCACCGAATAGGCGACGTGTCCCGTGCCGGCAACAAATGTGAAAAGGTAGGTCACAATCGGGCTCAGGATGGTGACGTGCGACGGATTTCTGCGCAACAGTTGTTCCGCCAGTTTCACCAAATAGTCCAATCCGCCCGCCGCCTGCATACACGAAGCTGCGGAAATGACGGCAGCTATCATCAGCATCACGTCGATGGGAGGAGAGGTAGGTTGCAATCCGAAACCAAACGTCAGAACCGCCAAACCGATTCCGCCCATCACTCCAAGTCCGATACCCCCCAAACGGGCACCTACGATAATAGCGACCAATACAAATGCCAGTTGCAAGACCATACTTCTTTCTATTTTTTGATTGATGGACAAAGATATGCAAAAGGCATGAGAAAAAATACTATACAGGGGAAAGAATGGTCCGGCTGGCAGGGCTTTTTCATTTAGAGAAGTTATGGGAGTTAAAGGAGTGACAACTCCTCTAACTCCTGCAAATAAGAGACTACGGTTATTCGCCCAGTTCGATCTTGCCCGCCTGCCGCATCCGCACATTCAGGGCGGCATCTTCATCCAACGGAGTCCAGATGACCTGACGGCATTCCCCCTTCTGCAAAACATTGCGATGTGTGCCACTGCCGGACAGATGCTCCGTACCGATGCGGAACGAATCAACATCCACACGCCAGTCGGATATCTTATCCAGATTCAGATGCAGGTCGTGCACTTCACCGCTATGGAGGCGTAAGGTCCGGGCCTGCGCAGCCAGCGAAAGGATGTGGCAATCTTCCACCCGCGCCAAGTCGCACACCCGGAAGAAAAACGTATCGCGACACACACCCTTGAACATGGTTTCCATACTCTCCACATCCACCAGAACACTCTGCACACCGGCAGGCAATTCCAAAGCCATCCCGGCAGACCGAAGTTTTATCCAGTTCTCCTCCCGGAAACGCTCCTCCAGTTTATCTTCCGGAAAATTGAAAGCGATAGACAAGGTGTCGCCAACGGAAGTGATGGACATCAAAGATTCCATATCGCCGGCATAGGAAAGAGTGCCTTGCAGGGAATCACCAGAAGTGACCGTCAGCGGCACCTCCCTGAACGAGAACGACCGTTCGCACTCGACAATGCCTTCCCGCTTCTGCCTCCATACGGGTGTCGGTTCCGTCAGCTTCACCACCCGGCAAGGCGGCAACTGCACCGTTTTCCGGCTTCCGCCGATTTCCCAAAATGTATCTTCCCAAGCGACGGTATAACGGGAAAGATAAAATACGATGCCGCACACCAGCACCAGGCCGGCCATCAGCATCCCTATCATGATATAAGTTGTTCGTTTCATAAGCCCTCTTTTTTTATTTTTGTTGCTTGATAAACTCCCGGTACATTTCCGCCACTTCTTCGGCAGAAATGCCCAGCGTGAAAATCTGTTTAAAGAAATAATCCACCTCCTCTTTCAGGAAGTACTCCTTCCGCAGCGAAAGAATCAACTCGCGTGCGCCCACCGACACAAAGTAACCGATGCCACGCTTGTTGTAAATCACCCCCTGCGACTGGAGGTAATCGTAAGAACGCATCACCGTATTGGCATTGACCTCTACCACAGCCGCATACTCACGCACAGAAGGGATACGTTCTTCCTCCTGATACTGACCGAGGATCACCTCGTCACAGATGCGGTCTGCTATTTGCAGGTAGATGGCTTTACTCTCCTTGAAGTTCATGGTTACCAACGATTTATGATTTCCGATTCCTTGAAGCGAAAATAAGCAAGCACCCAGTTGAAGAGGGTCATGCCAAAACTGAACAACGTTATCAACAGCTTCATAGTCTCCTCCGAAGGTTCATTCGGATTATTTATCATATAACTTGCATTCCAAAACAATTTAACTGTCAGAGAACCTACCAAAACGTAACTGATGACTATCACCACTCCGGCAACAAAAGTCTTCATGAAAGCGTTCTTGGGCCACACAGAGCTGCCAAGCACGAAACAAGACTGAAACAGGAAATAGCCGCCCACCGCCATCATGAAATAGCCGCAATCCCCGAAAAGCGTCCAATTGGCCAGGCTGTTCCTACCGCCTTCCACCAACAGCGAAAGCAACGGGACACTCCCCACACTCTCCATGCCGGGATGCTTCACCATCAGAAAGAGCATCCGAGTCCAATCCGCCAACTTATACGCCACAAGATAGGCCAACAGAAAACCGAACGTAAACACCAGCCAGCGTGCAAAGAACTTCTCGAACATTGTGGCAGGTGTCATCAGCACGGACAACCGGTTGTTCTTGGTCTTCATGCGCTCCATCGTAAACGAAGCACTGAGGCATCCCATGATGACAAGTCCCCAGACAAAAGCCAGCACGCCGAACCTCCAGATATGCCTCTCCAGATCTTCCACGCTTCTATTATAACCACCGTATTCAATCATTCCATTCCAGACAAGCACCAAGGCCAGCATGCCATACATCAGTACCACACGCAGCAGATTGGCTTTCCAGCCCTCTACCATCTCTTTGCGACATACGTTCACAAAACGAGGCAAACTAAAAAAAGTATCGCGTATCATTGTTCGTTTGTTTTAGGGTGAAATATGGCTGCCATCTTCTCCGGTGTCGCAAGCGTGGCACCAAACAGCAGCTCAAGATTAATCTCAGACTCCGCACCTTCCGTATTGGGTAGCATCAGCAGATTGCCTTGCAGAGAGGGCAACGTATATAAGGCATGCTTGGCAAGCTCTCTGTCATCGCTCTCCATAAAAAGCAATTTATTGCAAATGCGAGAGATGGATTCGTCCAGCAACACCCGGCTATTATCCATAATCAGCACATGATCCAGCACTTTGTCAATGTCGCGCACCTGGTGTGTGGAGATGACGATGGTCTTCTCATCCGACATTCCCGATGCCAGAAATTTGCGGAACTGGCTCTTTCCCGGGATGTCCAGCCCATTGGTCGGTTCGTCCATCAGCAGCAACGAGGTGTTGGCGGCCAATGCAAAGCTCATAAAGATCTTCTTCTTCTGTCCCATGGACAAAGCCCCCAAGTCAACATCCAAATCCATCTCAAAAAAATGAAGATACTTCACCATATCCTCCTTGCTGAAACGAGGATAAAACGGACTGTTCAACTCAATGTAGCTGACCAAAGAGACAGCCGGCAAATCAAACTCCTCCGGCACCAAAAACATGTCCTGTAGCGTGACAGGCAACCGACGACGTACATCTACGTCACCATACAGCACTCTTCCCTGCTTGGGGGTAAGCAAACCGCTCATCAAATAAAGCAAAGTCGATTTACCGGTTCCATTCTTGCCCAGCAAACCATAAACCCGCCCCTTTTCCAGCGAAAGAGAGAAATCACTCAGGACTTCCTTTTTACCTTTGTGATAACTAAACGAAAGATTTTCTACTTGTAGCATACGCTTATATAATTTATATATCTTACAGATTAAGTGTATTAGTATGAT